>NZ_JBSGFQ010000038.1:0-108457 GCF_053603495.1 Nonomuraea sp. NPDC004186
TGTGGCCGGTGTGCTGGGCGAGGTGAGCGTCAGCGCCGGCCGATCCAAGACCCGTATCGGGGCCCGTTACCGCCGCATCGCCCGGCGACGCGGTAAACCCAAAGCCCAGGTCGCATGTGGCAACACCATCCTGAGCATCGCCCACACCCTGCTGTCCGATCCTGCCCTCGACTACGAGGAACTGGGCGTCGACTACTACGACACCCGCGTACACCACAAACGGCAGATATCCAGCCATATCCGCGGGCTGCAACGCCTGGGCTACCGCGTCACCCTCGAACCCGTCGACACCGGCGGAGCGGCCGCCTGACACTCACAGCACTCCAACCGAAGAGTCAGACCCCGATCTCAGCGGCGTGAACGCCGCTGAGATGTTGCCACGCGTTGGCTAACGCCGTGTTTTCGGGCCAGAACCCGCAGGAAGTGCAGACCGGCGGGCGCCCTTATACGCGGGTGAAGGATTTTCCACCCGGGTGGAAGATCCTCCGCTCTGGATGCAAAACACCATACCCATGCCAGACCGATCGCTTTGTGCCGCGAGCCATTTCCGGGTTTCGGCCATCCGACCGCATGCCAGGCAAGGCCGGCAATACCGGAGGTATCCCGGACCTCAGCCGGCCATACGGCCCCTGCCTATTCCTCACACATAGGCTCGGTTGGTGCTGACCTTCGCCTTCGATGTCGGGGAAACCATCGTTCGCGACGACCGGCGACTGGGTGGACATCCCCGCCACACGCTGAGGCGGCGGGTGGTGAGCCGGTTCTCCGGACCTTGACGTGCAGCGTCGCAGCTTGCCATAGCCGTTCATCCAGGCATGAGGCCGTCTTCGCCCGGCGACGGCGCCATCAGCACGCCGCACCATGTGTCGGATCCAGCCGATAAGGTCCTCGCGTCCGGAACGGAACGTCATCGGAGAAGTGAATGATGGCCCGCCATACTCCGCCTCGGCCGGTAGCTGTGGAGGAACTCTTTCCCGAGCTGAAGCCGCTCGGCAGAAACGCGCTCCGGCTGCATCCGCGTGCGGGAAACCCGTCGTACGAGGACAGTTCTGTCGGAGGGCCGCTGAGGTGGCCGGCCGATGAGCCCTGGCCGTGGTGCGCCGAGGACCACTACTTCGACGACGGTCTGGAGGACGCCACCCGCCACGAGGCGGTGGTGCCCATGGTGCCGGTCGTGCAGCTCTACGCGGCGGACGCGCCCGGTGTGCCGTTCCCGCGGGGAAGCGATCTGCTCCAGGTGCTGTGGTGCCCGTTCAACCACGGGGAGGAGCCCGCCGAGCGCTGCCCCCTGCCGCAGGTGCACTGGAGGAACGCGGCTGACGTCCGCCGGGTGCTCGTCACACCCCCGGCACCCGCTGACGCTCTTGAGGGCCACGTTCCCATCCCCTGCGTGGTGCACCCGGAGCAGGTGACGGAGTACCCCGACTGGGACGACATACCGCAGGAAGTGCACAACGAGATCGACGACCGGCTGCGCCGGTTCGAGGAGACTGCCGGGTGGTCGTACTTCTACCACCTCAGTGCGGCCCCCGGAACCAAAGTCGGCGGTCATCCGCACGGATGGAACGGCCCGACGACCTGGCTCAGTTGCGAGAGGTGCGGGCAGCCCATCCAGCATCTTCTGACCGTGGCCTGTGATGAGTTCGACGGGGAGTCCTGGCGGACCTGGCTCCCGGTGGAGGACCGGCCCGACGACGACAGCGGGCCGGAGATCTACCTTTCGAGGTCCGAACGAGCCGAGGCCGCGCACAATCCGCCCGGCCTGATGGTGTCGGGCGGGGGCAGTGTCTACCTCTTCGAGTGTCGTTCCTGCCCCGATCGCCCAGTTGAGCACCTTTTCTATCTCAACTGAGCAAGACGAACAGGATTGGGCCTGCGCCCTCCGCCCGAGTTGGCCGCAATGCCCGCCAGAGCAGCCCGGTTCGGGCGGGTGGTGTCCTCGGGGCCAAAGATCCCGCCCTTTTCAGGTGGCGCGGAAGTCCGCGATGATCTCGTCGAGCTGGCGCAGGGCTCGCTCGACGCGTACGGGATCGGCGTAGTAGGGGTCGTCGGGCACCGGGAGCGACGACGCGAGGCCCCAGCCGCGGCCCCGTGCCCACGTGGCGTCGTCCACGCCGAGCGTCTCCCGGTAGACGTCCCGAGCCGTCGGAGGCAGGAACGTCCACGCGGGCAGCAGGTCCACGGCGGGATCGCCGACGGCGAGCGTGCCGAAGTCGATGATGGCGCTCAGCCTGCCCTCGACGGTCAGGAGGTTCCCGGGCGCGAGGTCGCCGTGGATCCACACCGGCGGGCCGCCCCAGGCGGGGGCCGCCAGAGCCGCCTCCCACACGGCCGTCACCGCGCCGGTGTCGACGAGCCCGCGTAGCGCTTCGATCTTGGGGCGTACGCGGGCCTCGACGGCCACCGAGTCGCGCTCGTCGCCCATCGGCACGCCCCGGAACGCGTTGCTCCACGAAGGCCCGGGGCCGCCGGCCGCGTCGATCCGCTGCAGCGCGTTCACGAACCCCGCCAGCTCCTTGGCCGCCTCGACGGGATCGGCGAGGTCTTCCGTGGTCTCACCAGGCAGCCACCGATAGACCGACCAGGGGAACGGGTAACCCTCGCCGGGCTGGCCCTTCGCGAGCGGCTCGGAGATCGGCAGCGGCAGGTGCGGGGCGAGCTGCGGCAGCCATTCGTGCTCGCGATCCACCTGGCCGACCCACCGGGGATAGCGCGGCAATCGTACGGACATGTCCGGGCCGAGCCGGAACGTCGTGTTGTCCATTCCGGACCGCGGCACGGGGGAGAGGGGCAGATCGGCCCACCGGGGGAACTGCGCCGCCAGCAGACGGCGTACGAGAGCCTCGTCGATCAGCAGGTCGTCAGGGTTGGGCGTCGACACGGACGGCTCCTTCTGATGGAGGAGTGCGAGCAAGCTCGGGAGGTTGTCAGGGGTGGGCGTCGACACGGACGGCTCCTTCTGATGGAGGAGTGCGAGCAAGGTCGGCAGGTTGTCAGGGTTGGGCGTCGATACGGACGGCTCTTTCCGGGGGAGAGGTGCGGGAAGGGCGCAAGACAGGGGCGAGCAACGTCAGCAGCACGACCACGCACGTGATCAGCGCGAACGCGGCGGGGTAGCTGAGCGCGCCCGCGACCCAGCCCGTCACGGCCGGGGCGATCAGGCCCGACAGGTACGTGATCGTCGCGACGCCCGCCACGCCCTCGCCCGGAGTCGTTCCCGCGTTGCCCGCCGCCGCGATCACGAGTGGCACGATAACCGCGATCCCCAGTCCGACCAGGGCAAACCCGGCGATACCGAGCGCGGGCGTGCGGGCCGCGACCACCAGGACGCCGCCGACCGCCGCCACGGCACCGCCGGCCCTGACCGTCGCCGCCGGACCGAGCCGGCGGATGACATGGTCGCCCAGCAGTCGCGCGCTCGCCATGCAGAGCATGAAGACGGTGTATCCGGCGGCGGCCAACCCGGGGCCGGCGTCGGTGACGGCGGTGAGGTAGACGGCGGACCAGTTCGAGCTGGCCCCCTCCGCGAACGTCGCGCAGAATCCGACCAGCCCGATCACCAGGATCCCTCGCGTGGGGAGCGCGAAGCGCCGTGGCGCAGGCGCGTCGCGTACGGAACCCGTCATCCCGCTGTCGGGGAGAAGACCGCGCCCGGCCGCCGCCCCGAGGCCGAGTAACGCGAGCGACATGACCCCGAGGTGGATTCGGGCGTCGATGCCCGCATGCGCGGCCAGGGCGCCGAGTCCGCCGGCGGCCAGGCTGCCGACGGACCACATGCCGTGCAGCCCCGACATGATCGAGCGGCCGAGATGCCGTTCGAGGAGGACGGCGTGCGCGTTCATGGCGACGTCGCACATGCCCGCCGACGCCCCGAACAGCAGGAACGCCCCGAACAGCCACACGGGCGACGGCGAGAGCGCGGGGAGGGCCAGGCCCGCGCACCACAGCGCGAGGAGGACGCGTGTGGCGGCGCGGTTGCCGAAGCGGTAGGCGAGGCGGCCGGCCATCGGCATGCCCACGAAGGCGCCGATCGACGGGCACAGCAGCGCGAGGCCGAGGGCGCCTGGGCTGAGGTGCAGGTGCTCCTGGATCCAGGGGATGCGCGTGGACAGGCTGCCGGCTACGGCGCCGTGCGCGACGAAGACGGCCGCGATGGCACGTTGATGGCTCATGGCCTGAAAATTATCAGGCAGGCTTCCTGATGAAAAGAGGTTTCAGGCAGGGTCCCTGATTATTATGAGGACCGTGAAGACCGCCACCCCCGCTCTGGCCCGAGCGATCAACGACCGGCTGGCCCTCGACCTGCTGCTGGAGCACGGCCCGCTGACCGCGCCGCAGCTCCGCACGCTGACCGGGTTGTCCAGGCCCACCGTGTCCGACCTGATCGAACGGCTCATGGCAGGCGGCCTCGTCGAGGTCACCGGCGAGAGCGGCGAGGACCGGCGGGGCCCGAACGCGCGCCTGTATGGACTGGTGGCGGACCGGGCCCACGTGGCCGGGGTGGACGTACGGCGCGACGCCGTCAACGTCACGGTCGCCGACATCACCGGGCGAGTGGTCAGCGAGGCCAGCACGACGATCGGCGCGAGAGCCGACCTGGCGGCCCTCATCGCAAAGGTGGTCGGGGGCGCGGTGGGGCGACGCGCGCTGGACACGGTCGTGGTCGGCGCGCCGGGGCTGGTCGATCCGCGTCACGGGGAGCTGGTGTCACCCAACGACGTGCCGGGGTGGCGGCCCGGCATGATGGGGTCCGTACGCGAGCGCCTGGGCGTGCCCGTGGTCCTGGAGAACGAGGTCAACCTGGCCGCCATCGCCGAGCTCCGCACCGGAGCGGCCGCCGGGAGCGAGGACTTCGTGCTCCTCTGGCTGGACGACGGAGTGGGAGCGGCGGTCGTGCTCGAGGGCCGGCTGCGCCGGGGTGCGTCGGGCGGCGCGGGGGAGATCGGGTTCCTGGAGGTCGGGGGCGTGGCGTTCTGCGAGCTGTTGAACGCCGAGATCATACGGAGGTTCGACCGGGACGAGCTCGCCCGGCGGATCGCCCAGGGTGCCTTCGCCTACGCCACCCTCCTCGACCCGGGGCTCGTCGTCCTCGGCGGGACGACGGGGCATGAGGATGGGGATGTGCTGGCCGAGCTGGTGGCCGACCACCTGCGCGCCCTGGCCCCGGCGCCGACCGAGGTCCGCGCCAGCACGGTCATGGGCAACGCGGTGCTCCAGGGCGCCGTGCTGACCGCCCTCGACCTGACCCGCGACCGCGTCTTCGGCTGACGCCTCTGCCATATCCCGCCTGATGGCCAGACTGCGGCCGCGTCTTTGGCTGACGAGGCCACATCCCGCCTGATGGTCAGCCCGCGACCGCGTCTTCGGCTGACGCCTCGTGTCCCGCCTGATGGTCAGAGCGCAGGCGCAGGATCGGGCCGCGTTTGCCGCGCGGGCCGTTGACCCACCGCGCCTCGCCCGGAAGGGCTGCCCCACCCCGAGGTACAGGACAAGGCGGGCGCTGGCGGTCCGGGCGGAGACCCCGGTCGAGGGTGCGTGGCAGTGGATCAGCGACCCATTGAACAGGCGGCTGTCAGGCGAGGGCGGTGATCAGGCCCATGGTCAGGGCCGTGCGCTCCGCGATGTGCTCCACCAGCACGTGCTCGTGCCGCGCATGCGCCCCGTCCCCCACCGCGCCCATCCCGTCCAGCACCGGCCGGCCCAGTGCCGAGACGAAGTTCCCGTCGCTGGCGCCCCCCACCGACACCTCGTCCAGCAGCCATCCGAACCCGGCCGCCACCTCCCGCGCCTCCTTGAACAGCCGCTGGGAGGCCGCGTTCGGCGTCATGGGCGGGCGGTTCCACTCCCCGGTGGCCGAGATGGTCACCCGGGGGTCCGACGCCTTCAGGCCGGCGAAGACGTCGTCGATGCGTCCCATCTCCGCCGGATCCGTGACGCGTACGTCGATTCCGCAGCTCGCGTCCCCGGCCGTCACGTTCCGCCCGGTGCCGCCGCTGATCAGGCCGACGTTCACGGTGGTGCCGCGCTCGCGGGATCCGGCCTGGGCCAGGGTGGTGACGATCTCGGCCAGGGCGTGGATGGCGCTCGCCCCCGCGTACGGGTCGAGCCCCGCGTGCGCCTCCACGCCGGTCACGCTCACGTTGAACAGCCCCACGCCCTTCCTGGCGGTCTTGAGCGCTCCCTCCTGGGATGCCTCGAAGACCAGGGTCGCCAGCGTGTCCTCGCTGGCCGCCTCGATGTGCGCGCGGGAGGCGGGGCTGCCGATCTCCTCGTCCCCGTTGAAGAGGTAGCGCACGCTCGGATGCGGCAGCCCGAGTTCGCGCAGCCCGCGCAGGGCCCAGATCGACTGGACGAGGCCCGTCTTCATGTCGAACACGCCAGGCCCCGTCGCCTTGCCGTCCACCACCGCGAACGGCCAGGCGGCCAGCGTCCCGGTCGGCCAGACGGTGTCGTAGTGGCTGAGCATGAGCACGGTGCCGGGCGCGGTGCCCCGGTAGGTCAGCTCCAGGATGTCGCCGTAGGACCCGCCGTCGTGCAGGACCTCCTCGTCCGGCGTCCCGAGGCGTTCGACGGCCCGGCCGCGGATCTCGCGCAGCCCCTTGACCAGCATGGCCTTGTCGTAGCTGTGGGTTTCCAGCTCCACCGTGGCCTTGAGGTCGTCGAGCATGGCCGGGAGGGCCTGCCGGGCCCAGTCGGTGATCAACACGAGGTCCTTTCTAAGGAATCGGCGCTCCGGGGCCGAGCGGGATGCCGAGCCACCAGAATGCGAAGAACAGCAGCGTCCAGACGACGAGCAGGGTGAACGAGAGCGGGATGGTCATCGAGGCTAGTGTGCCGATCCCGGCCGAGCGCCGGTAGCGCTGGAGGAAGCCGAGCGCCATCACGAAGTACGGGCTCATCGGCGTGATCGCGTTGGTGCACGAGTCGGCGATGCGGTAGAGGGCCTGGGTGTATTCGGGCGGAATGTTCAGCAGCATCAGCATCGGCACGAAGACGGGGCCGACGAGCGCCCACTGCGCGGACCCGCTGGTCACCACCAGGTTGATCAGGGTGACCACGACCAGGATGCCCAGGAACACCACGGGCCCGCTCACCCCGGCCGACTTCAGCAGGCCGGCCCCGTCGATCGCGATGATCTCGCCGATGCCGGTCCACTTGAAGTACGCCAGGAACTGCGAGATCGCGAAGAACAGCACCAGGATCGGCGCCATCTCGCGGAACCCGTGGGCCATGAAACCGGGGATGTCCCGGCTGCCGGTGATCGTCCCGGCGGCCTTCCCGTACGCCCACCCGACGGCCAGGAACGCCAGCGCGAGGAAGATCGCGATGGAGGTGAGCAGCGGCGACTGCACGATGCCGCCGTCCTTGCCGCGTAGCGGCGACCCGGCGGGCAGCACGGCCGCCACCACGGCGGCCACGTACACCACGAGCGCGATCAACGCGGCCCGCAGCCCCTTCCGCTCCGAGACGCTGAGCGCCAGCGCGCCCAGATCCTCGTCGAAGGAGGTGGAGGAGCCGGTGGAGCCGGTGGAGCCGGTGGAGCCGGGGGAGGCGGGGGAGGTGGAGGAGGTGGAGGAGGTGGAGGAGGTGGAGGAGGTGGAGGAGGTGGAGGAGGTGGAGGAGGCGGGGGAGGGCTCCGGGTCGATGGGCATCGACTCGACCCGGCGCGCCAGCACGCGCTCGGTGACCAGGGTGATCGTGGCGGCCAGCACCAGGGAGGAGGCCAGCGAGAAGAAGTAGTTGGCCAGCGGCGTGACCGTGTAGGCGGGATCGACGGTGTGCGCGGCGGCCGTGGTGAGCCCCGACAGGATGGCGTCGGTCGGCGTGATCAGCGGGCTGGCGTCGTAGCCCGCCGAGATCGACACGAACGCCACCACGATGCCCAGGATCGGGCTGCGCCCCACCGCGCGGAAGGCCAGCGCGCCGAGCGGGATGAGCACGACGTACGCGGCGTCGGAGGCCACGTGCGCCACCATGCCGGTGAACGCCAGCGCGAACGTCACCCACTTCGGCGACACCCTCGACACCCCGGAGCGCAGCACGGCGGCCAGCAGCCCCGAGCGCTCGGCGACCGCGACGCCGAGCATGACGACCAGGATCGTGCCGAGCGGCGGGAACGAGGTGTAGTTCGTGACCGCGTCGCCGACCATCATCCGGACGCCGTCGGCGGACAGCAGGTTCTTGGCCACGACGGTCTTGCCCGTCGCCGGGTTGACCGCCGACACCCCTGCCGCCGCCAGACCCCAGCTGACCAGCGCCAGTAACGCGGCCAGGATGACGAACAGCCAGAACGGATGGGGCAGCCTGTTGCCCAGCCGCTCGATCCCGCCCAGCACCCGGAGGAGGCCGTTCAGGGACCGCGAACCTGTCACCGTCTCGGACGCGCTCACGGGCACGCCTCCTTCCCGCATTTCGGTCAACCATTACACGCGGTAAGGAAGCGTCCTGACAAGAGTAAGGTCAAGAGACGGCGACAACCGGCTCCCGGAGCGGCAGCCGTACCTCGAACCAGGTCTCGCCCGGGACCGAGCGCACCTTGATCTCCCCGCCGTGCCGCCCGGCCACGATCCGGTACGAGATGTCCAGGCCGAGACCGGTGCCCTGACCCACGCTCTTCGTCGTGAAGAACGGCTCGAAGATCCGGTCCTTGATCGCCTCGGGCACGCCGGGGCCGGTGTCGCCGATCTCGACGATGGCCTCGTCCTCGTCGTGCGCCGTGCGGATCGTGAGCGTGCCCCCGTCGCCCATCGCGTCGAGCGCGTTGTGGATGAGGTTCGTCCAGACCTGGTTGAGTTCGCCCGCGTAGCAGGGGATGGGCGGCAGCGTGCGGTCGTAGTCGGTGGCCACCGTGATGCCCGGGGGGATCTTGCCGCGGAAGATCGCGACCGTGCTGTCGAGCAGGTCGTGCACGTCGGCCTGCTGGAACGGCGCCCGGTCCATCTGCGAGTACTGCTTGGCCGAGCCGATCAGCGACGTGATGCGCTCGGTGGCCTCGGTCACCTCGTTGAGCATCTGGGAGATCTCGATCGCCTTGGCCAGCCACTGGACCGCCGAGGGAGCGCGCTCCTCACCCACCTTGGTGCGGATCTTCTCCAGCGCCTCGGGCGTGAACCCGGCAATGACCAGCGCGGGAGCCAGGTCCCACGCGTCCTCGATGCCCAGCTCGTCGAGCGCGTCGCCCAGCTCGTCCTCGGCGTCGGACGCCTCCAGCGGGCTGCGCTGGGGCAGCTTGCCCAGGTTGTCCGTGCAGGACTCCTGCCACTCGATCATCATGCGCAGTTTCTCCGGCGGGATGCCCTCCTCGGCGAGCTGGGCGAGCTGGAGGCGCGAGGTCTTGATCAGCGAGCGCAGCTCGCTCGCGGCGCGCACCGCCGCGGCGGCCGGGTTGTTCAGCTCGTGCGTGAGCCCGGCCGTGATCGTGCCGAGCGCGGTCAGCCGCTGCCGCCGGTCGATGATCTCCCGCTGCATCCGGCCGCCCGACAGCATGCCGTCGAGCAGGTGCATCGCCATCGGGAACCACTCGGCCACGATGTAGGCGAACTTCTTGGCCGGCAGCATGAACATCCGCGTCGGCGCGGTGGTCCGCAGCGTGTGCTGGTACGTCTGCGGCGCCCGGTCGCCGAGGTAGGCGCTGGTGGCGCCGCCGTAGACGCCGGGCTGCGACGTGCGGGGCATCGCCACGGTCCCGGCGCTGACCGTCTCGCTGATCATCTGGATCTCGCCCTCGAGCAGCACCGCGAAGCACTCGGCCGGGTCGCCCTGCTGGAGGATCACCTCGTCCTGGCCGAACGTGCGCACCTGGCCGCTGTTGGCCAGCTTGGTGAGCTGCTCGTCGTTCAGCCGCTCGAAGAGGAAGAGTTTGCGCAGTTCATCGATGTCGATGTTGGTCATTGCTTCTCCAAGTAGCGATGCACGAGCGCGACGGCCATCGCGCCCTCGCCGACGGCGGAGGCCACTCTCTTGATCGAGTCGGCGCGTACGTCACCCGCGGCCAGCACCCCGGGCACGTTCGTCTCCAGGAAGTACGGCTCGCGCCGCAGCGGCCAGTTACGCGGCCGCTTCCCGCCCTGCACCAGGTCGGGCCCGGTCAGCACGAACCCCTTCTCGTCGCGTTCGACCGTCTCGCCCAGCCACGACGTGTACGGCTCGGCCCCGATGAACACGAACAGCCACTGCGCGTCGACCGTGCGCTGCTCGCCCTTGGTCGAGAGCGTCAGCCGCTCGAGGTGGTCGTCGCCTTCACCGCCGACGACCTCCGTCTGGAGGTGCACCTCGATGTTGGGGATCGCGGCGATCTGCTCGATGAGGTAGTGCGACATGGACTTCTCCAAACCGTCACCCCTCACCAACAAGTTGACCTTGCTGGCGAATCCCGACAGGTAGACGGCCGCCTGCCCGGCCGAATTGGCCGCGCCCACGATGTACACGTCGGTGTCCTGGCAGGACGGCGCCTCCGTCAGGGCGGCGCCGTAGAAGACGCCCCGGCCGGTGAACTCGTCGAGCCCCGGCGCGTCCAGCCGGCGGTAGGTGACGCCGGTCGCCAGGATCACCGCGTGCGCGGCGATCTCCCCGCCGTCCTTGAACCCGACCACCCGCGCCTGCCCGCGCGGCTCCAGCGAGACCACCTTGCGCGCGGTCAGCAGCTCCGCCCCGAACTTCAGCGCCTGCCTGCGCGCCCGGTCCGCGAGCTGCTGCCCGGAGACGCCGTCGGGGAAGCCCAGGTAGTTCTCGATCCTGGAGCTCTGCCCCGCCTGGCCGCCCGAGGAGTAGGCCTCGACCAGCACGGTCCGCAGCCCCTCCGAGGCGCCGTAGACGGCCGCGCCGAGCCCGGCCGGCCCGCCGCCGACCACGATCAGGTCGTAGAAGTCGGTGGCCGGCGTGGTCGACAGGCCCACCGCCGCCGCCAGCGTGGCCTGGTCGGGCGACTCCAGGGTGGTGCCCTCCGCGGTCACCACGAGCGGCAGGTGGCAGCCCTCGCCGGCCGCCTTCACCAGCTGCTCGCCCTCCGGGTCCTCCGACAGCATCCACCGGTACGGCACGTGGTTGCGGGCCAGGAAATCACGAACCTTGTACGACTGAGCCGACCACCGGTCGCCCACCACCCGCAGCTCGGAGCGCTCGATCCGGTCCGTGCGCATCCAGGCGTCGAGCTGGCCGTCGATCACCGGGTAGAACTTCTCCTCCGGCGGGTCCCACGGCTTGAGCAGGTAATGGTCCAGATCCACCACGTTGATCGCCTGGATCGCGGCGTCGGTGTCGGCGTAGGCGGTCAGCAACACCCTGCGCGCGTACGGATACAAGTCCATGGCGGCCTCGAGGAACTCCACGCCGTTCATCTGCGGCATGCGGTAGTCGGCCAGGATGGCCGCCACCTCGTCACCCCGCAGCCGCATCTCCCGGACGGCCTCGATGCCGTCCCGGGCCGCCTCGGCGCGGACAATCCGGTATTCCTGGCCGTAGCGGCGTCTCAGGTCGCGGGCCACCGCCCGTGAGACGCCCGGATCGTCATCAACGGTAACGATGACCGGCTTGTCCATGTCTTCTCCCCACTCGTCCCTACTGGAAGCATGTCATGTGCGGGGGAGTCGGTAGGCACTCGCTCATATCATGGTCGGATGCGTACACGCGATCGCATCATCGACGCCGCCGAGCAGGCGATTCGGGAGTTCGGCATCGCGGGTGCCACCACCAAGCGTATCGCCCAGCAGGCCGGCTGCTCCGAGGCGTTGCTCTACAAGCACTTCGCCGGCAAGGAGGCGCTGTTCCTCGCGGTCCTGCTGGAGCGGCTGCCCGCGCTCGGCCCCGCGCTGGAGCGGCTGCGGAGGAGCACCGGGCAGGGCGACCTGGCCGGCAACCTGGCCGAGTTCGCGCTGATGGCGCTGGAGTTCTACACCAAGGCCGCGGCCATCGCCTCCGGCCTGCTGGCCGACCCGTCGCTCATGGCGGGGTTCAGGGGCATGCTGGCCGCCAGCGACATGGGCCCGCACCTGCCGATCCGGGCGCTGGCCGAGATCCTCCGGGCCGAGCAGCGCGGCGGCCGGCTCGACGAGGGGATCGACGCCGACGCCGCCGCGTCGATGCTGATGGGCGCCTGCTTCCACCGGGCGAACCTGACGTACTACGTCGAGCTCCCGGAGGCGGACGAGCCCTGGGCCGCCGCGATCGCGCGCACGCTGGTGCGGAAGTGACGCCCGTTACGCGATGACGCGGCTCTCGCCGCCGTCCACCAGCATCGAGATCCCGTTCACGAACGAGGCCCGCTCGCTGGCCAGGAACGCCACCACGTCACCGACCTCCTCCGGGCGGCCGACGCGCCCGATCGGCACCGCCTCGCCCCGCCGGGCCAGCCCCTCCTCGTCGCCCGCCAGCGACCGCAGCCGATCGGTGTCGATCGGGCCCGGCATCACGTTGTTGACCAGCACGCCGTCGCCGGCGACCTCGCGGGCCAGCGTGCGCACGACGCCGGCCACGGCCGAGCGGGTGGCGTTGGACAGGGCCAGGCCGTCCAGCGCCTCGCGGGCCGACCTGCTGGTGATCGTGACGATGCGGCCCCAGCCGCGCGAGCGCATCTCGGGCAGGACCGCGTACAGCAGGCGTACGGTGCCGAGCAGGTTGCGCTGGACGGCGACGTCCCAGTCGGCCAGGCTCGTCTCGTCGAAGCGGCCGGACGGCGGCCCGCCGGAGCTGGCCACCAGGATGTCGATCGGGCCGAGCACGTCACGCGTCTCCTCGACCACCCGCCGGGCCGCGGCGGGGTCCTCCACGTCGGCCAGCACGGCGTGCACGACCTTGCCGTACTCCTGCAACTGCACGACCGCCTCCGCGAGCCGCTCCGGGTTGCGGGCGGCGACGCAGACGTCGCAGCCCTCCCGTGCCAGGCTCTTGGCGGCGGCGAGCCCGATGCCCGCGCTGCCTCCGGTGACGAGGGCGACCTTGCCCGAGATGCCGAGATCCATAGGGGCGACTATAGATCGTGCGGGAGTGTCGCGACCTCTGCGTCGGGGGTGACGCGGGTGAGCTTGTCGGGGTTGAGCAGGCCGTAGATGCGGGTGATGAGGCCGTCGTGGACGTCGATCAGCACGACCTGGCGGTTGCCCGCGACCCGGGTCCAGAGGGCCGGCTGGCCGTTGAGCTCGATCAGCCGGGAGTCGGCGAAGTCGTAGCGGCTGAGCAGGCCGTTGAGGAAGGCCACCACCTTGTGGCGCCCGAGGATCGGCCGCAGCGCGGCCCTGACCTTGCCGCCGCCGTCGTTGTAGGACACGACGTCCTCGTGCAGCAGCTCGGTGAGCGCCGCGAGGTCGCCGCCCGCCGCCGCGTCCATGAACTTCGTCAGCAGCTCGGTGTGGTCCTCGGCCGACGGGTGGAACCGGTCGCGCCCCTCGGCGAGCCGGACGGAGGCCCGGCGGTGCAGCTGCCTGGCGTTGGCCACGGAGATGCCGACGATCTCCGCGATCTCGTCGTACGGGAGCTCGAAGGCCTCCCGCAGCACGAACACCGCCCGCTCCGGCGGCGACAGCCGCTCCATCATGTGCAGGGTCGCGTACGAGACGGTGTCCCGCAGCTCGGCCGTGTCCAGCGGCCCCGCCTGCGCCGTCATCACCGGCTCGGGCAGCCACGGCCCCGTGTACGCCTCGCGCTTGACCCGCGCCGAGCGCAGCTGGTCGAGCGCCAGCCGCGAGACCACGGTCACCAGGAAGGCGCGCGGCTCCTTGATCTCGCTCCGGTCGGTGCCCTGCCAGCGCAGCCAGGCCTCCTGTACGACGTCCTCGGCGTCCCACATGCTGCCGAGCAGGCGGTAGGCCAGCCCGAGCAGCATGGGGCGGTGCTCCTCGAAGTCCACGATTGGCATCATGCCCGGTCACCGGCGAGGGGGCAGAAGTGGGGGCAGCCGACGGTCCATGGGTGGAAAAGCCGCGGTAAGCATGATGAGCTTGGCGGGTGGCGAGAAATCTGATCCTGTCAGGAGGCCCGTTCCACGACTTCGCCGCCACGTCGGCAGCGCTCGCGGGAGTGCTGGCCGAGGTGGGGGTCGAGTCGGAGATCACCGAGGACATCGCGGGCGCGCTGAGCGAGCCGTCGGAGGTCCAGCTCATCACCGTCAACGCGCTGCGCTGGCAGATGGACCACGACCGCTTCGCCGACCTGCGTGACGAGTGGCGCTTCGCCTTACCGGCGCAGGCCCGCACCACGCTCCTCGATCACCTCGACCGGGGCGGCGGGCTGCTGTGCATGCACTCGGCGTCGATCTGCTTCGACGACTGGCAGGGCTGGCCGCGCGTCCTGGGCGGCTGCTGGACCTGGCCCAAGTCCCACCATCCCCCGCTGGGGTGGACGGGCGTGCGGGTGCACGGCGATCACCCGGTGGTCGAGGGGCTGCGGGACTTCGACGTGGTGGACGAGGTCTACAGCGACCTCGACATCCTGCCGGACGTCGAGCCGCTGGCGTCCTCGAACGGCCAGCCGCTGGTCTGGGCGCGGCCGGTGCGGCGCGGCCGGGTGTTCTACGACGCGCTGGGCCACGACACCAGGTCGTACGACAACGAGGTGCACCGCGCGATGCTCCAGCGGGCCGCGCTGTGGCTGCTGAAGCGGCCCGTCACCATCACGGAGTGAACGACCAGCCGCTCCAGCGGGTCACGTCCACGAGGATCACCGGGCCGCCGGGCCGGTGCTCGCGATACTGGCCGTACTTGGCCGCCAGCGCGTCGAGCGCCGGCTCGCGCTCCGGCCCCTCCTCGACGACCGCGGCCAGGCCGTCGGCGCGGGCCCACCACAGCCGGGTCCAGTCGTCCTCGTAGTGGTCGGCCAGCAGGCTGACCCGCGGGTTCTCCCGGATGTTGCGCACCCGTCTCAGGTCGGTGGTGGTCTTCGGCTTGTGATCGATCGCGGTCACCACCCGGTCCGCGACCACGGCGAAGGTGACGGGCACCAGGTGGGGTGTCCCGTCGCCGCTCGCCGTGGCCAGCCGCGCCACCCGCTCGCCCCGGAACCTCGCGCGGGCCCGCTCGCCGTCCATGCGCCCCATTCTCACCGCCGGCGGATCGGTCCGGAACTTACAAGACCGCATGTCGCCGACGTGGGCACGATGAGTTCATGAACGTGAACCTTTCCGCGATCCCCGGCTTCCTCGCCGGGCACGCACGTGTTCTGGACCGCCGCCGCTACGACCTGCTCATGGGCGACGGCGACGCCGCCTCCGCGCTGGGCGCGCTGGAGGCCTACCGCAACCCCGACGGCGGCTACGGCTGGGGCCTGGAGCCGGACCTGCGCTCACCCGAGAGCCAGCCGGGGGCCGCGCTGCACGCCTTCGAGGTGTTCGCGGACGTCGCTCCCGTGACCTCGCCCCGGGCCGCGGCGCTGTGCGACTGGCTGGACTCGGTCACGCTGCCGGACGGCGGGGTGCCGTTCTCGCTGCCGCTCACCGTCGGCGAGGCCACCGCGCCCTGGTGGGCGGGCGGCGACGCGGACACCTCGTCCCTGCAGATCACCTCGATCTCGGCGGCCGCCGCCCACCGCGTCGCGGCCCATGACCCGGCCGTCGCCGCGCATCCGTGGCTGGAGCGGGCCACGCGCTACTGCCTCGACGCGATCCAGGAGCTCGACAAGGCGCCGCACGCGTACGTGCTGGCGTTCGCGGTGCGCTTCCTCGACGCCGTGTACGACACCCAGCCCAGGGCGGCCGACCTGCTCAAGCGGCTGGCCGCGTACATCCCCGCGGACGGGCGGGTGCCGGTCGAGGGCGGCACCGAGTTCGAGACGCTGCGGCCGCTGGACTTCGCGCCCCACCCGGGCGGGGCGGCCCGCGACCTCTTCGAGCCGGACGTGATCGCGGCGGACCTCGTACGGCTGGCGGGGCAGCAGAAGGACGACGGCGGATGGGAAGTGGACTACGCGCGCATCTCCCCGGCCGGGGCGCTCGACTGGCGCGGCGCCGTCACCGTGAACAACCTCGCACTGCTGCGCGAGAACGGCCTCGTCTAGGGGGACAGGCGGCGGGCCGACTCCGACTCCTGGGCCATGCGGCGCAGCGCCTCGAACGCCTTGCCGTACAGGACGGTGCCGAGCACCAGGGCCTCCACGGCGGCGTCGCGCGGGCCGTCGAAGGGGATGGTGTTCATCTCGACCTCGGAGACGAGCTTCTGCGCGATCTCGACGTACGGCTTCAGGTCGACGGGCAGGCCGAGCTGGCGCATCCGGACGATCGTCTGGGCCAGCTCGTCCCGGGCGGGGGCGGTGGGCGTGACGTCCCAGCCCTGGCCGGCGACGAGACGGTCCACCTCGTCGCGGGCGATCTGCCACTCCTCGCCGGGCTCGGGCTCGACCGTGGCGCTCAGGGCGTAGTGGGCGGTGCCGAGCAGCAGGTGCACGGGGAGCGACTCGTCCTCGACGGCCTCGATGATCTTCTTGATCGAGGCGACGGGGAGCCGGCCCACTTCGAGCAGGGCTCGGATCAGGCGGAGTCTGCGCAGGTGGGAATCGTCGTACTCGGCTCTGGTCGCGGCTGTCTGCTCGCCCGGGTGCAGCAGGCACTCGCGGAGGTAGTACTTGATCGTCGGAATGGCCACACCGGACTTGGCACTGAGTTCGGAGATGCGCATCGCTAGATAATAGCGCTATCCAGAGCGGGCGAGGTGCCGGGCGGCGCTGAGGAGCTCGTGGACGTCCGTCTGGCGGTTCCAGAGGAAGACCACCTCCAGCGGCGGCACGTCTTCTTTTATAGGGACAAATGCAAGTGTGTCGGGGATGGTGGTGCCCTCGTGGACGCACAACGCGTAGCCCGCGCCTTCCTCCACCATGTTGATGACCAGGTCGTGCGTGGCCGCGGCCGGGCCGAGGCGGGGGTGGAGGCGGTGCCGTACGAACCCCTCCAGGAAGCGGCGGGCCCCGGCGACCGCGTCGGACTCCGGCATCACCAGCGGCTCGCCCGCCAGGTCCGCCAGCGACAGCGCCTCGTACGACGCCAGGGGGTGATCGCGGTGGAGCAGGGCGCGCACCGGGAAACGGTGGACCAGCATGCGGGCCACCCCCCTGGGCAGCGAGCCCGGCGCGTAGCCGAGCCCTGCCTGCAGGGTGCCGTCCGCGATGGAGACGATCTGCTCGGCCGTCCCCATGGGGGCCACGCGCAGGTTGGAGGTCTGGAGCTGGGAGAGCAGCCGGGCCACCACGTCCGCCAGCCCGTCGGCCACGCCCAGGCGCGCGGTCGTGACCCTGTTCCTGGCGGCGGCCACGGCGCGGTCGAAGGCGTCGACCGCCACGGTGGCCTGGGCCAGGAAGGCTTCGCCCGCCTCGGTCAGCTGCACGCCGCTGGACGACCGGCTGAACAGCTCGACGCCGATCTCCTTCTCCAGGGCTCTGAGCTGCTCCGACAGCGTGGGCTGTGCGATGTGCAGCGCGGTGGCGGCGCGGCGGAGACTGCCCGCGCGGGCGATCGCCATCGCGTACCGGACGTAACGTAGATCCATCCCTCACCTCAGCGTGATGATGGGCTTATCGGTTGATCACTCCTCCGTATTACAAGAGGACCTGCCTCCCGTGAAGATATTCAGTTATCCACTGGTGGCGACATTTCCGGATTGGATGTGTTTGCCGAGCAAGCGCTTGTCTCCAGCTGCTGGCGCGGGCTAGCGTGCGTCTACAGAGCGGGCCATGGACGCGGGAGGCGGCGGATGCAGCCGTTTGCGGGGTTGGCGGCGGTGGCCGGGGTCGGGATGACGGCGCTGACCAGGGAGTCCGGGCGGAGCGAGCTGGAGCTGGCGGTCGAGGCGTGCCGGGCGGCGTGCGCGGACGCGGGCATCGGGCCGCGTGACGTGGACGCGGTGCTCAGCTACCACCTGAACGACTCCGCCCCCGTCGTCCAGGTCGCGCGGGCCCTGGGCATCGAGCGGCTCGGGTGGCACAACGACATCGCCGGGGGAGGCACGCAGGCGGCGTCGATCCTGGGCGACGCGGCGATGCTCATACACGCCGGGTTGGCGCGAAATATCGTGGTCTATCGGGCGCTCAACGGCCGCTCCGGCAAGCGCATGAACACCGTCTCCACCGGCCCCCAGGAGCGTTTCACGTACGGGCTGGCGGGCCCGATCCCGCTGTTCGCTCTGGCCGCGACCCGCTACCTGCACGACACGGGCCTCACGGAGGAGCACCTGCACGCGGTCGTCGCCCAGTCCAGGGAGAACGCCAAGGCCAACCCCCGGGCCCTGCGCCGCGAACCCCTGGAGCTCGCCGACTACCTCGCCCGGCCGTACGTGAGCACCCCCCTCCGCACGGTCGACTGCTGCCAGGAGACCGACGGGGCCTGCGCCCTCGTGGTCAGCGGCGTGCTCGACGGGCCGCGCGTGCGGGCGGTCGTCCGCGGAGGAGGCCCCGGCTGCTCGTCGATGGACCGCGCCCCGGACGTCACCGCGATCTTCTCGGCGTACGTGGCGCCCATGCTCTGGGAGGCGTCCGGGCTGCGGCCGTCGGACGTGGACGTGGCGCTGCCGTACGACGCCTACTCGTGGCTCGTGCCCCGGCAGCTGGAGGACTTCGGGCTGGTCGAGCGCGCGGACCTGGGGCCGTACCTGCTGGAGCGCCGGCACGCCTGGGTGAACCCGCACGGCGGGCTGCTCTCGGAGGGCTACGTGCACGGTCTGAACAACGTGGCCCAGGCCGTCAGGGAGCTGCGTGAGGGGCGTGAGGTGGCCCTCGTGACGGGGTTCGGGGGCAGCTACGGGAGCGCCGCCCTGCTCGTACGGTGAAAAATCGGCTGAAATGCTCATGAGGCCTCCGACATGTACGGGGTGATCCGATCCCGACGACCGAGGAGGCCGACCATGGGGACCGCCCGTGGATGACGACCGGAAAAACCGGTTCGAGGCCGTTTACCAGCAGACGTACGAGCACATACTCGGCTACGCCATGCGCCGCTGCGACTCGCCGGAGGACGCGGCGGACGTGGTCGCCGAGACGTTCGCGATCGCCTGGCGCCGCATGGACGCGCTGCCGCCGGGCGGCGCGTCCAGATTGTGGCTGTACGGGGTGGCCAGGAACGTGCTGGCCAACCACCGCCGCGGCCAGGCCAGGCACCGGAACCACAGCATGGAGCTCGACGCCGACCTCGCCGACCTGTACGCGCACTCGCCCGAGACCAGCGTCGAGCTGGGCGCGATCGCGCGGGCGTTCGAGCAGTTGTCCGAGGACGACCGGGAGCTGATCTCGCTGGTGGCCTGGGAGGGCCTGGACCGGGCCCAGATCGCCACAGTGCTCGGCTGCTCGCGCAACGCCGTCCGCATCCGCCTCCACCGGGCGCGCAAGCGCTTCTCCAAGGCGCTGGCCGCGGCGGGCGTGACCGTCAACTACCTGATCATGGAGTCCGCGTGAACGAGTTGCAGCACCTCGCCAGGGTCCGCGACGAGGAGCTGGCGGGCCAGGCGTCCGGCGCGGGGGCGCGGGCGCTCCTCTCCTCGATCACCTCCGAGGAGCCCGCCGCCGAGCCTGCCCGCCGTCGGGCCCCTCGGTGGCGTACCCGCCTGGCCGTGGGCGCCGTGGCCGTCACCGGGCTCGCCGCGGCCGCCGTGATCGCCCCCGCCGTCCTCGGCCCGCGCGGCCCCGCCACCTCCTACGCCAGCTCCGCCATCGACATCGAGCTGCGCGGCGACATGTACGTGGCCACCATCAAGGACCCGTTCGCCGACTACGCCAAGTACACCGAGGGCTTCAAGGCCGTGGGCCTGAACGTGAACCTGGAGGTCGTGCCGGTGTCTCCCACCCAGGTGGGCCAGATCACGGGCATGCGGCTGAGCGGTCGGCTGGCGCCCAACGGCCAGTCCATCACCAACGGCACGTCGCCCGAGGGCTGCGCGTTCGGCAGTGCGGGCTGCGCGATGACCGTCGAGGTGGCCCGCGGCTGGACCGGCTGGGCCTCGGTCCGGCTGGGGCGGGCGGCGCGGCCGGGGGAGAGGTACCAGAACTGGCGCTCGGCCATGAAGAAGGGCGAGATGCTGGCGGGCTACCGCGCCGACGGGAAGACCGTGGGCGAGGTCATGGCCGAGGTTCGCCGGCGCGGCCTCGAGGCGGTCTTCCAGATCATCACCCCCGCGCCGGACAACGACGGCTACGGGGTGGACCCGAAGCAGCAGTCGGCCGAGGTCGGCGACGACTGGATGGTCTGGGAGGTCCAGTCGGAGAAGGCCGGCGTCGTGCGCCTGATGGTGACCAAGGAACGACTGCCGAAGAACCCCGTCTACGGCGACACGAAGATCCTGGACGAGTAGCCGGGATCAGGTGGTGAAGGCGGCATGCCGGGCGCGTGCCTCGGCCTCCGGGAGCAGGTCCCGGGCCGCCAGCCAGGCCGCCGCCCCCGCCGGGTCCCCCGCCGTGACGGCGTCCGCCAGGAGGTCGTGGACCGCTCGCTGGATCGGGCCCTCCGACGTGAGCACGCCGCCTGCGAGCACGATGGGCAGGCCCGGCTCGTGCACCCGGGCCGCGGTGCCCGCCAGCCGGGCCGCGGCCTCGGCGACGAGGGCCCGCGCGACCGGGTCGCCCGCCTCGGCGGCCCGGCTGACGAGGGGCGCCAGCTCGGCGAGCGCCAGCGGCGGCCGGGCGTGCACCGCCGCCGCGAGCTGCGCGACCGGATCCTCGCCCACGCCTTCGGGCAGCAGCTGCCGGACGACGAGCTCCACCAGCAACCCGCCCCCGGCGCTTCGAGAGGTGAGGGCGGTGAGGGCGGTGAGGGCGCGGACGGTGGCGCGGGCGGCGGCGTGGCCGAGCCAGAAGCCCGAGCCCTCGTCCCCGAGCAGCCACCCGTACCCGTCGGCGGTCGCCGTCTGCTCGTGATCGGTAATTTTTGCCGCGATCGCCCCCGTCCCCGAGATCAGGACGGTGCCCGACGGCGAGGAGGTGCCGGCCGCGAACGCGGTCACGGTGTCACCGACGACCCGTACCGGCAGGCCCTGGGGGAGGAGCGGGCGCAGGACGCGCCCGGCCAGCTCCCGGCACGCCGCGGGATTCCCCGCCAGCCCCATCACCACCGTGCTGACGTGCGGTAACGAGGATGATGCCGCCTCCTGGACGGCGGCGGTCAGGTGCGCGCAGGCCCGGTCCATGCCGAGCGTCACCGGGTTGGCGCCGGGCGCGTGCCCTCGCCCGACCGGCGCCCCGTCCACCGTGAACAGCGCGGCCCGCGACGAGGTGCCGCCCGCGTCGACCCCGAGTACCAGCATGTCAAAAATTATTGCCCAAATGCCTTGACGACGCCAGATCCTGGTCATAATTTTCATCGCGTGGAACTACTCAACCGCATCGAGGCCGAGCAGCGCGACATGCCCGAGGCGCTGCGCAAGGTGGCCGAGGTG
Organism: Nonomuraea sp. NPDC004186; assembly: GCF_053603495.1. Classification (NCBI taxonomy): domain Bacteria; kingdom Bacillati; phylum Actinomycetota; class Actinomycetes; order Streptosporangiales; family Streptosporangiaceae; genus Nonomuraea; species Nonomuraea sp. NPDC004186. The sequence continues at coordinate 21,333 of NZ_JBSGFQ010000038.1, forward strand.
ATCCTGGCCGCGCCCGCCGAGGCCGCCCGGCTGACCATCGTCGACCTGGCCGAGCGGAGCGGGACGTCCACGGCGACCATCACGCGCTTCTGCCGCGCTCTCGGCTTCACCGGGTACGCCGAGCTGCGCGTGGCCGTCGCCACCGAGACCGGCCGCAAGGCCCAGCAGACCTGGCACACCGACATCGGCCAGGAGATCCTCCCCGACGACAGCCTCGACAAGGTGCTCGGCGTCGTGTCCGGCAACGACATCCGTCTGATCCAGGAGACCGCCGACCAGCTCGACCTGGCCGTGGTGGACAAGGCCGCCCAGGCGGTGGCCAGGGCCGGGCGGGTGCTGCTGTTCGGCGTGTCGAGCAGCGCGGCGGTGGCCAGCGAGATGGAGTACCGGCTGCAGCGCATGCGCGTACCGACCTGGAGCAGGTCCGACGCCCACAGCGCGCTGACGGACGCCGCGCTGCTCGGACAGGGCGACGTGGCGATCGGGATCTCGCACAGCGGCCGGACGCGCGAGGTCATCGAGGTGCTCGCGGAGGCGAGCAGCCACGGCGCGATCACCGTGGCCGTCACCTCGCAGCCGCGCTCCCCGCTGGCCGAGGTGGCCGAGCTGGTGCTGACCACGGCCAGCCGCGCGACGAGCTTCCGGTCGGAGGGGTTCGCCGCGATCCACTCGCAACTCCTGGTGCTCGACGTCGTGTACGTGTCGGTGGCCCAACGCACGTACGAGCGCACCAGGCAGGCATTCGACGTGACTGTCCGGGCGGTGGCCGGACATCGGCTCCCGGAAGGGGATTTATGACAGTAGATCCAGCAAAGTTCGCTCAGCACATCGCCGACCTCGTCCGGACGATCCCGGAAGATCCGGAGATCGCCCGAGCCGCCGGCCTCTTCACCAAGGCGGTGAGCGCGGGCGGCGTCATCCAGGCGTTCGGCTCCGGCCACTCGGAGGCCGTCGCGATGGAGATCGCCGGCCGCGCCGGCGGCCTCGTGCCCACCAGCAAGCTCGCGCTCAGGGACCTCGTCCTGTACGGCGACGCCCCCCGCTCCGAGCTGGACCGCTACGACCTCGAACGCGACCCGTCCGTCGCCCGCGCCATCCTCGACCTGGCGCCCGTCCACCCCGGCGACCTGTTCGTCATCATCTCCAACTCGGGTGTCAACGGCGTGGTCGTCGAGCTGGCCACGCTCGTCAAGCAGCGCGGTCACGACCTGATCGCGATCACCTCGCGCGCCCACGGCGAAGCCGTCGCGTCCCGCCACCCCTCGGGCCGCAAGCTTCTCGACCTGGCCGACGTCGTCCTGGACAACCGGGCGCCCTACGGCGACGCCGTGCTCCCCCTGCCCGACGCGGGCGCCTCCGTCGGAGCCGTCTCCACCATCACCTCGGCGCTGCTGGCCCAGCTCGTCGTGGCCCAGACCGTACGCAACCTGCTCGAAGCGGGCGAGGTGCCGCCGGTCTACCTGTCGGCCAACGTCCCCGAGGGTGACGCCCACAACCTCAAGCTGGAGGCGCTGTACGCCGGTCGCATCCGGCGCGGCGCCTGAGTCCTCCGCAAGCTGTCACGAGCTCTGTTCGGCATGCCCGGATTCCGGGGCCGGACCTCGCAAGGAGAACCCCCCATGTACCGAAATATCGGAAAAGTTGTCCTCTCCTTAGCTCTCCCTCTCGTCCTCGTCGTCGTGGCCCTGGTCGCCCCGGCCAGCGCCCAGCAGTCCGTACGCCTCCAGTACCGCACCAGCGCTCCCGGAGCCACCACCGCCCAGGCCGAACCCTGGCTCCAGCTCTTCAACGACGGCACCACCACGATCCCGCTCAACCAGGTCAAGATCCGCTACTACCTGACCGGCACGGAGACCTACCGCTTCGCCTGCTCCTGGGCCGTGGTGGGCTGCTCGACGGTGACCGGGCAGTTCGTCCGCCAGTCGGGCGCCGACCAGTACCTGGAGGTCGGCTTCACCTCCGGCAGCCTGGCCCCCGGCGCGAACACCGGCGACCTGCAGCTGCGCTTCTACCGCGCGGACTGGCAGACGTTCACGCAGAGCGACGACTACTCCTACGGGTCCAATACCGCCTACACGAACTGGGACAAGGTCACCGTCCACGTCAACGGCCAGCTCGCGTGGGGGCGGCCGAACGGCACCGAGCCCAGCCCCACTCCCACTCCCACGGTCCCCCCGACGGGCTCGGCGGGGGTGCTGTTCGACGACTTCACGTACACGGGGTCGAGCGACCCGCGCCTCGCCCAGCGCGGCTGGACGGTGCGCTCCAGCTCCGGCGGCCCCGGCGTGCCCGGCGCCACCTGGTCGCCCTCGGCGGTCTCGTTCCCCGGCGGCCTGCTGACGCTCGACTCCACCACGAACGGCACCGCCGCCGGCACCGTCCAGACCGAGCTGTCCACCGCGAACCGCAAGTTCTTCGAGGGCACCTACGCCGCCCGGGTCCGCTTCAGCGACGCCCCGGCCAGTGGCCCCGACGGCGAGCACGTGGTGCAGACGTTCTTCACCATCACCCCGCTGCGCTACAACCTGGACCCCGACTACGGCGAGCTCGACTTCGAGTACCTGCCGAACGGCGGCTGGGGCGAGCCGTCCAACATCCTCTACACCACCAGCTGGGAGACCTACCAGGCCGACCCGTGGCAGGCCGTCAACACCCACACCGAGGAGCGCGCGAGCTTCGCCGGCTGGCACGACCTCGTGATCCAGGTCTCCGGCGGCCGGATCAGGTACTACGTGGACGGCCGCCTGTTCGCCGACCACGGTGACATCTACTATCCCGAGACGCCCATGTGGATCATGTTCAACCAGTGGTTCATCGATCTTCAGGCCGCCACGGGGACGCGTACGTACCGGCAGCAGGTGGACTGGCTCTACTACAGCAAGAACGAGGTCGTCCCGCCCGCCGACGTCACCGGCCGCGTCGCCTCCCTGCGCGCCGCCGGCACCGCCTTCACGGACACCGTCCCCAACCCGTGACAAGGATCGCCATGAAGAACCGCATCCTGGCCCTGGCGGCCGTGTTCGCGGTGGCCGCGTGCGGCGCCGCCGAGGAGCCCAAGACGTCCGCGGGCCCCGCCAGGCTGACCGTCTGGATCATGGACGGCAGCGTCACGCAGGACCTGCTGAAGAAGTTCGAGACCGAGTACGAGGCGGCGCACAAGGGCGTGGACCTCGACATCCAGATCCAGGCGTGGGACGGCATCGGCGAGCGCGTCACCGCGGCCCTGGCCAGCACCGACGCCCCCGACGTGATCGAGGTGGGCAACACCCAGGTCGCCCAGTACTCGGCCAGCGGCGGTGTCACCGACCTGACCGGCAAGGTCGCCGAGCTCAAGGGCGAGGACTGGCTGCCGGGCCTGGCCCAGCCGGGCAAGGTCGACGGCAAGCAGTACGGGATCCCCTGGTACGCCGCCAACCGCGTGGTCGTCTACAACAAGGACCTGTTCGCCGGGGCCGGCATCAAGGAGCCGCCGAAAACGCGGGATGAATGGCTAAATATCACCGCAAAACTAAATAAAAACGGAAATCAGGGCATCTATCTGACCGGGCAGACCTGGTACGCCCTGGCCGGCTTCATCTGGGACGAGGGCGGCGACCTGGCCGTCCAGGAGGGCGGCAAGTGGAAGGGCGCCCTCGACACCCCGCAGGCCCTGGCCGGCATGGACTTCTACAAGCGCCTCCAGGCCCTCGGCAAGGGCCCCAAGGACGCCGACGAGGCCAACCCGCCCCAGCACGAGGTCTTCGCCCAGGGCAAGGTGGCCCAGATCATCGCCGTCCCCGGCATCGCCGCCCGCGTCCTGGAGGTGGACCCCAAGCTGAAGGACAAGATGGGCTTCTTCACCATCCCGGGCAAGACGGCCGACAGGCCCGGCACCGTCTTCACGGGCGGCTCCGACCTGATCGTCCCGGCCGCGTCCAAGCGCCAGGAGGCGGCGTACGAGCTGGTCAAAGCCCTGTCCGGGGAGCAGTTCCAGACCGAGCTGGCCAAGACGATGAGCTTCGTGCCCAACCGCACCTCGCTGGCCGGCGTGCTGGACGGCGACGAGGGCACCGCGGCCATGGCGAAGGGCGCCGCGGGCGGCCGCGCCACCCCGAACACCCCCAACTGGGCCGCCGTCGAGGCCACCTCCGTGATCAAGCAGTACATGACCGCCGTGCTCACCGGCGCCGACCCCGCGACGGAGGCGAAGAAGGTCTCGGAGTCCATCACCACGACCCTGAACAGCGGGTCCTGAATGCGCGGCACCAGGAGCCCGTGGCCCTACCTGCTCATCGCGCCCACGGTGGCGGGCGGGGCCTTCCTCCTGCTCTACCCGATGCTCAAGGCCGCGGTGATCTCCTTCCAGCACTTCCGCATGGGGGAGCTGATCAGGGGCGGCGCGGCCTTCGCCGGTCTGGACAACTACGCCGAGCTGCTGGCCGGCGAGGAGTTCTGGCGGGTGCTGTGGCGTACGCTGGGGTGGACCGCGATCAACGTGGTGCTGATCGTGGTCCTGTCCACCGGCGTGGCGCTGATGCTCGCCCGCCTGCGCCGCGGGCTGCGCCTGGCCCTGATGAGCGCCCTCGCCCTGGCCTGGGCCACCCCGATCATCGCCGCCACGACGGTGTTCCAGTGGCTGTTCCAGTCGGAGCTCGGCGTGGTGAACTGGCTGCTGGTCGCGCTCGGGTTCGACTCCTTCCGCGGCTACCCGTGGTTCGCCGACGGCACGGCCACGTTCGCCGTGCTCGTGGTCCTCGTCGTGTGGCAGTCGGTGCCGTTCGCCGCTCTCACCCTCTACGCCGGGCTGACCACCATCCCGGTGGAGCTGTACGAGTCCGCCCGGATCGACGGCGGCACCGGCCGGCAGGTCTTCTGGAAGGTCACCCTGCCGATGCTGCGGCAGCTGTTCGCCCTGGTCGCCTCGCTGGAGGTGATCTGGGTGGCCAAGTGTTTCCCGCAGATCTGGGTGCTCAGCCAGGGCGGCCCGGACGGCGCCACGACCACCCTTCCGGTGTACGCGTTCAAGATCGCCCGGGTGCTGCACCGGTACGACCTGGGCTCGGCGGTCGCCATGCTCACCGTCGTCATCCTCGCCGTCGCCCTGGTCAGCAACCTGCGAAGGATGGTCCGCCAGTGAAGAGGCTGACGCTCAACGCGGCCGCGGTCGTCGTGCTCGTGATGACGATCTTCCCGGTCTACTGGATGTTCCTGACCGCGTTCAAGCCGACCGGGGAGATCCAGGCGGCCACGCCGACGTTCTGGCCGGCGCACCCGACCCTGGAGCACTTCGTGACGGCGGTGAACGCGCCGGGGTTCTGGACCTACTGGCGCAACAGCTTCGTCGTCACCGTGGTCGCGGTGCTGGTCGCGCTGGTGACGGCGCTGCTGGCGGCGTTCGCGGTGGCCAGGATGCGCTGGCGGGGGAGAGGGGCGTTCGTGATCGCGGTGTTCGCGGCGCAGATGGCGCCGTGGGAGGCGCTGCTGGTGCCGGTGTTCATCATCGCCAGGGACACCGAGCTGCTGGACTCGCTGGCGATGCTGACCGGCGTCTACTTCATGATCACGTTGCCGTTCACGATCGTGACGCTGCGCGGATTCCTGGCCGCGATCCCGCCGGAGCTGGAGGAGGCGGCGCAGGTGGACGGGTGCGGCCGCCTGGCCGCCTTCCGGCGGGTGGTGTTCCCGCTGCTGGCGCCCGGGCTGATGGCGACGTCGCTGTTCGGGTTCATCACGGCGTGGAACGAGTTCGCGTTCGTGAACGTGCTGATCATCAAGGACCAGGACAAGCGCACGCTGCCGGTGTGGCTGTCGTCGTTCCGCGACGTCTTCGGCACGGACTGGGGCGCCACGATGGCCGCCGCCAGCCTGTTCGCGCTGCCCGCGCTGCTGCTCTTCCTGTTCCTGCAGCGCCGGGTGGGCACCGGGATGACGGCGGGGGCCGTCAAGGGCTGACGGCGGTGAACGCGGCGTGCAGGGCCTTCGCGTCCGCCTCCGGGAGCAGGTCCCGGGCCGCCAGCCAGGCCGCCGCGCCCGCCGCGTCCCCCGCGGTCGTGACGTTCTTGTCCGCCAGCAGCTTCACCACCGCCTGGCGTACCGGACCCTCGCTGGTCAGCACGCTTCCGGCGAGCACCACCGGACCGGACACGTGTACGCGTCCGAGCGTGGCGACCAGGCGCTCGGCGGCCTCCCGCGTGACCTGGAGCGCCGCCTCGTCGCCTGCCTCGGCCGCCTGGCTGACCAGCGAGGACAGCGCGGCTAGCCGCATGTGGTCGGCCTGCGCCAGCCGTACGATGCGATCGGCGACGGCACGCGGCGCGGCGGGTCGGTCGTCGCCGAGGAAGTGCTCGACCACGAGCTCGGCCAACGCGCCGGTGGGCGGAGCGCCGCGGTCGAGGGCGCCGACCACCTCCTTGACGGCCTGGCGGCCGATCCAGAAGCCCGACCCCTCATCACCCAGCAGCCAGCCCAGCCCGTCGGCGATGGCGTCGAGCCGGAAGTCCACGATCCTGGCCGCCACCGCCCCCGTGCCCGACAGCAGCAGCGAGCCGTCGGGCTCCGGCGAGCCCGCGGCGTAGGCGATCGGCGTGTCGCCCATGTAGCGCGGCCCCTCCGCGATGCCGTGCCCGGCCCAGACCTTCGCCAGCTCGGGCACCATCTCCGCCACGTGCCCCGCCACCCCGGTCAGCGACGCCACGACCCGCCGGCCGTCATGCGTCCCCAGCGCCTCACCGAGCGCGGCGGCCACGTTGGCCACCGCCTTGCCCAGCCCGTGAGCAGTGGGATTGCCCGCGCCGGCCCGGGCGTAGCCGACCCTGGTGCCGTCGAGCGCGTGGACGGCGACCCGCGTGGACGTGGCCCCGGCGTCGACACCGACCACTAGCGATTCAGTCACGGTCCGAGTCTGGGGGTTGACGCGGACCGGAAGCAAGAATAATTTTCGCCAGAAGACCGGGTATTCGGAAGGAATATTCGTGACTTCAGGAGCGCTTGGGCGCGTCGAAACAGAACTACCCGGTTTGCCGGAAGCTTTGCGCAGGGTCGGCGAGGTGATTCTCGGCGATCCTGCCGAGGCGGCGCGTTCGACCATCATCGCGCTCGCCGAGCGGGCCGGCAGCTCGCCGGCGACCGTGACGAGGTTCTGCCGGGCGTTCGGCTTCTCGGGGTACGCCGAGCTGCGCGTCGCGCTCGCCACCGAGACCGGCCGGGCCGCGCAGGCGGGGTGGGGGGCGGGCGTCGGCCACGAGATCGGCCCCGACGACCCGCTCGACTCGGCCATCGAGGTGATGGCCGCCGCCGACGCCAGGCTCATCCAGGACACCGCCGCGCAGCTCGACCTCGACATCGTCGCCAAGGTGGCCGACGCGATCGTGGCCGCGCCGCGCGTGCTCCTGGTCGGCGTCTCCACCAGCGGCAACGTCGCGGCTATGTTCGAGGGCCGGCTGCGCCGCATCGGCGTGCCCGGCTGGAGCGCCGGCGACGCGCACGTGGCCCTGTCGGAGGCGGCCCTGCTCAAGGACGGCGACGTGGCCATCGGCATCAGCCACCGGGGCCGCACCCGCGAGGTCATGGAGGCGCTGGCCGAGGCCGGCAGCCACGGCGCGCTGACGGTCGCGGTCACCTCCTTCGCCCGCTCGCCGCTGGCCGAGCTGGCGGACCTGGTGCTGACCACGGCCAGCAGGGAGACCACGTTCCGGCTCGGCGGGCTGGCCGCCGTCCATTCGCAGCTGTTCGTGCTGGACGCCGTGTACGTGGCGGTGGCCCAGAGCACCTACGAACGCACCAACGAGGCGTTCGAGCGCACGATCAGCGCCGTGGAGAGCCATCGGGTGGAGAGAGGCTGAATGACGTACGCAACCGAGGTCCTCGATCTGGCACGCCAGGTCACGGAGAGCCAGGCCGAGCCGGTACGGGAGGCGGCCGCGCTGATCGTGGCCTCGATCCGGGCGGGCGGCGTGGTCAACGCGTTCGGCTCGGGGCACTCCGAGGCCATCGCCATGGAGATCGCCGGACGGGCCGGCGGCCTCGTCCCCAGCAACCGCCTCTCGCCCAGGGACCTCGTCCTGTACGGAGGCCACGCGCCCGGCGTGCTGACCTCCGAGCTGGAGCGCGACCCGGCCATCGCGCACGAGATCTACGACCTGGCGCCGGTGGCGCCGCAGGACGTGTTCGTGCTGATCTCCAGCTCCGGCGTGAACGGCACGGTCGTCGAGCTGGCCACGCTCGTCAAGGAGCGCGGGCACCCGCTGATCGCGCTCACCTCGGTCAAGCACAGCACTCAGATGACCTCGCGCCACCCGTCGGGCCGCAAGCTGCTCGACCTGGCCGACGTCGTGCTGGACAACGGGGCGCCGTACGGCGACGCCATTCTCGAGCTGCCCGGCGGCGGCACGTACGGAGCCGTGTCCACGGTCACCTCCGCGCTGCTCGCGCAGATGGTGGTCACCCGGGCGGTGGACGAGCTCGTGGCCATGGGCGAGACGCCCCCGATCTACATGTCGGTCAACGTGACCGGCGGCGACGAGCACAACAAGGCGCTGGAGAGCCGCTACGCAGGCCGTATCCGACGCGGATCATAGACAAGTCAGGAGCAGTCATATGCCCAACACCCCCCATATCAGCCGACGTGAGCTCCTTCGCGGCGCCGCACTCGTACCCGTGGCGGGGGCGCTGGCCGCCTGCGCCACGCCGGCCGCCAAGCCCACCGCGTCGTCCTCGGCGGCGCCGGTCGCGACCAGCGCGGCCAACCCGTTCGGCATGGCGGACAACAAGCCGCTGGAGGTGTGGATCTTCGACGGCGGCTTCGGCCAGGACTACGCCAAGAACATCCACCAGCCGCTCTTCAAGAGCAAGCACCCGAACGTCGAGATCAAGCACAGCGCGACCAAGGAGATCACCAAGGTCCTCCAGCCGCGCTTCGCCGGTGGCAACCCGCCGGACGTGATCGACAACTCCGGCGCCAACGCCATGGACTTCGGCGCGCTCGCCCAGGACGGCCAGCTCCAGGACCTCACCCCGCTGCTCGACGCGCCCAGCTGGGACGACCCGAACACCAAGGTCCGCGACACCATCGACCAGGCCGTCATCGACCTCGGCACGTACGACGGCACCTTCAGCGTGCTCGGCTACGTGAACTACATCTTCGGCATCTGGTATTCGCAGAAGGCCTTCCGCGACAACGGCTGGGAGGCCCCGAAGACCTGGGACGAGTTCCTCAAGCTCTGCGAGACCATCAAGAAGTCCGGCAAGATGGCGCCCTTCACCTATGCCGGGAAGTTCCCGCAGTACCTGTACGAGCCGCTGCTCACCATGGCCGCCAAGATCGGCGGCGCCGAGGTGCTCGTCAACATCGACAACCTCGAGGACGGCGCCTGGAAGAGCGACGCCATGAAGACCTCGGCCACCGCCTGGGCGGAGATCGGCGCCAAGTACCTCATGGAGGGCACCGCCGGCCTCGACCACGTGCAGACCCAGACGGCCCAGAACAAGTACAAGGTCGCCATGCTCCCCTCCGGCTCCTGGCTGGAGAACGAGCAGAAGACGACCACCCCGGCCGACTTCGAGTACGGGATGTTCCCGATCCCCGACTTCGGCAGCTCGGACAAGCTGCCGTACGGCACCCTGCACAGCCAGCCGAGCGAGAACTTCATCGTGCCCTCCAAGTCCCCCAACCCGCAGGGCGGCATGGAGTACCTGCGGGCCATGCTGTCGAAGAAGGCGGCGGGCGACTTCAGCGAGATGGTCAAGACGGTCTCCGTGGTCAAGGGCGCGGGCGAGGGACGGCAGCTGTCGCCGGGCGCCGAGAGCGCGACCAAGGCGTTCGCCGCCGCGGGCACGAACGTCGTCTACTACCGCTGGCAGACCTGGTACGCCCAGCTCAAGGACGAGGCCATCGCCGCCACCGGCGAGCTGATGACCGGCGGGCTCAAGCCGGACGCCTACCTCGAGCGCCTGCAGAAGAAGGCCGACGAGATCAAGAACGACTCCTCGATCAAGAAGTACAAGCGCTGATGATGTTCAACAGGTATCGCCGCGGGCTGTTCATCACCTCGTTCCTGGCAGCCCCGGTGATCCTCTACCTGGTCTACGTGATCTCGCCGTACATCCAGGCGTTCTACATCGCGATGACCGACTGGCGCGGCGTGACGGCCACGCCCACGTTCATCGGCCTGGACAACTTCAAGCGGCTCTTCAGCGACGGCACGTTCTGGAAGGCCGTCACGCACAACGGCGCGCTGCTCGTGCTGCTGCCGCTGATCACGATCGTCATCGCCCTGTTCTTCGCCTTCCTCCTCAACGTGGGCGGCGCGCAGGGCACGTCGGGGATCCGCGGGTCGAAGTTCTACCGCGTGGTGTTCTTCTTCCCGCAGGTCCTGGCCGTCGCGGTGGTGGCGGTGCTGTTCCAGCAGGTGTTCCGGCCGGACGGCAGCGGCATGCTGAACGGCCCGCTGATGGGGCTCGGGGTCAAGCCGATCGGCTTCCTGTCCGATCCCGACGTGGCGTTCTGGTCGGTGCTGGGCGTCATGGTGTGGCAGGCGGTCGGCTTCTACGTGGTGCTCTTCTCCGCCGGCCTGGCCTCCATCCCCAGGGACATGTTCGAGGCCGCGCAGATCGACGGGGCCGGCCGGGTGAGCCTGTTCTTCCGCATCACGCTGCCGCTGCTCTGGGACACCGTCCAGGTGGCCTGGGTCTATCTGGGGATCGTGGCGCTGGACGTGTTCGCGATCGTCTGGGTGATGACCGACCAGCACGGCGGCCCCGACTGGTCGACCACGGTCATGGCCGCCGAGATCTACCGCAACGCGTTCCAGTACTTCCGCTTCGGCTACGCCTCGGCGCTGGGCGTGATCATGTTCCTCTTCACCGTCGGCTTCGCGATCCTCTCGCTGCGCCTCTCGCGGCGCGAACGAATCGAGTACTGATGACAACGATGATCTCGTGGACGGCGGCGACGTCCCGGAAGATCGCCCGCCAGGAGCGCAAGCGGCGGCTCGGCCCGCTCGGCGTGCTGACGCATGTCGCGCTGCTGGTCTGGGCGCTGCTGGTGATCGTGCCGATCCTGTGGACGTTCCTGGCCTCGGTCAAGAGCGAGGACGAGATCTTCGGTGACGCCTGGTCGCTGCCGGCCACGCTGCACTGGGACAACTTCGCCAGGGCCTGGGAACAGGCGCACATCGGGCAGTACATGCTCAACAGCGTCATCGTCGTGGCGTTCAGCACGTTCGGGACGATGCTCATCGGGTCGATGGCGGCGTACGTGCTGGCGCGTTATCCCTTTCGCGGCAACCGGGCGATCTACCTGCTCTTCGTCTCGGGTCTGGCCTTTCCCGTCTACCTGGCCCTGACCCCGCTCTTCTTCGTCGTCCAGAACATGGGCAACGTGCCGCTCATCGGCCCCTTCATCGGCCTGAACACGCACGCGGGCCTGGTCCTGGTCTACATCGCGTACTCGATGCCGTTCACGGTCTTCTTCCTGTCGGCGTTCTTCCGCACGCTGCCCACGGCGGTGGGGGAGGCGGCGATGGTGGACGGCGCGTCGCACACCCGCGTCTTCTTCCAGATCATGCTGCCGATGGCCAAGCCGGGCATCATCAGCATCACGATCTTCAACATCCTGGGCCAGTGGAACCAGTACCAGCTGCCCCTGGTGCTGCTGCAGGAGCGCGACAAGTGGGTCCTCCCCATGGGCATCGCCGACATCTCCACCGCCGCCGGATACGACCAGGACTGGTCGGCCCTCTTCGCCGCCCTGACCCTGGCGATCCTGCCGATGCTGGCGGTCTACACGGTCTTCCAACGTCAGATCCAGAGCGGCCTGACCTCTGGAGCCCTCAAGTAGCGGGGGCTTAGGCTGCGGGGTGTGACTGGCGAAATCCGCGCGCTGCTGGCCCGCCATCTCCCCGACTATCGGGTGCGCTCCATCGATCGGCTGGGCCAGGGCCTCGACAACACGGTGTACGAGGTCAACAACGAGTTACTGGTACGGCGTAACAAGGCGACGACCCCCGAGGAGAACCACCAGGAGGTCGCCCGCCTGGCGGCCGTCAGGGAGCTGTCCCCGCTACCGGTCCCCGAGGTGGTCTTCGCCGACGACGAGTCGGGGGCGATCGCGTACAGCAAGCTCCCGGGCGAGCCCCTCAACCGGCACCCCGCCGCCGACCCCCGGCTCCTGGCCCAGCCCCTGGCCGAGTTCCTCAGCGCACTGCACGGCGCCTCTCCTGACAGGATGCGCGACCTCGCGCCGCTGGACACCTACCCGGCGCTGACCCTCCTCCAGGACGCCGAGCTCGACTACCGCGACGTCGAGGCCCACGTCCCGGAGGAACAGCGCCACCTGGTGGAGCGCTTCCTCCGGGAACCGCCGCCGGACGAGACCGGCGAGCTCCGCTTCTGCCACAACGACCTGGGCACCGAGCACCTGCTGGCGGACGCGGCCACCAGCACGATCACCGGCGTCATCGACTGGACCGACGCCGCCCTCACCGACCCGGCCCACGACTTCGCCCTGATCTACCGCGACCTGGGGCCGGAGATCTTCGAGCTGACGGTGTCGCACTACGCCTTCGCCCTGGACGAGGCGGACCGCGCCCGGGTCCTCTTCTACGCGAGATGTGCACTCATCGAGGACCTGGCGTACGGCCTGAGCACGGGCCCCCACCACTACGCCGAAGCCGCCCTGACCCACCTGGCCTGGACCTTCGGCTAGGCCACCCACCCGTCGCCCGATTCCGGGGTGGGCCTGCTGGAGCCCGCCCCGAGCGGTCCTCGCTTCGCTCGGGCTGTTCGCCTTGGGGGCGCGCCTGGCGGCGCGCACGGTCTTCGCCTGGGGCGCTTCGCGCTCAGAGAGCTCAGGCGTCGCCCCCAGTCGGGCCTGGTCCCGACCCCTGGAGGCCTTCGCTCCGCGAAGACGTCCTTATCCAGGCGCAGGCTTCGCCCGCGCATGCCGGCACCCGCCTCCAGAAATCTTTGGGAGAGCAGCCCTGAGGCGCGGATACCGAAGAATGGCATCTCGCTGGGCGAGCGGAAGAGGGAAGGCCGATCACGACGGGATACGGCCGAGCATCGGGAGGAGACGAGCCGCCGACTCTTGGAGGAGCAGGCTCTGACCACGGCGTCACGTCTGTTCCTCGCCTTGCTCAAGCACGACCCCGCCGCGCGCACGCTGGTCGTCGCCATGCCCGAGGTCTTTCCCTGGGTTCGCCACCTCACGGTGGACGAACTGCGCGCCTTCACCCTCGAACTGGTCGAGGCTCTTTCCGACGCTGCTGAGCTGGAAGTCGACACCACGACGCAGGAGGTCATCGCCGGGTGGCGGGCAACAGCCCGCATCAAGGCGGATCCCGCACGCTACGCCGAGGCTCGCAAGGCCATCACGGGCGACTTCGGGCCGGTTGAGGTTTCGGCGTGAGCCCCGAGGCGCGGCGACCGAGTGGCGGTGCCGCCCACGGATGATGAAGGTGAGGTGGGGACGGCGGCTCGGATTCGGCTGGGTGGGGGACGTCGGTCTGCGTTGCTTGGGGCGTGACACCGGTTCGCGATGAGCCCTGAGTCGGCTCGTTCCACCGGCTGACCGGATCGCCAAGGCGGCGGAGACGGGGCGTTCCAGGGGAGGGTGTGCTCCGCCGCCGGTCAGGCGGTGTCAGTCGTCCCAGCGTTGGGCGTTCTGGTCGTTCAGGGAGCCCGGGGGCTGGGGGATGACGCAGAAGGGCAGTCCGGCGGGGTCCTCCATGACGCACCAATGATCGTTGACCAGCCTCAGCCGTCGAGCCCCGAGGGCCTCCAGGCGTGTGGTCTCCGCCTCCAGGTCGTCGGTGTGGATGTCGAGATGCACGCGTGCGGGGCCCGTCCCGAGTCGTTGTACGAGCAGGGCGAACACGTCACCAGGTAAGAAAGCGCCGTGGTATTCCGGGTATCGCTCGAACCGGGTCAGCGTCTGACCGGTCGCCTCCTGCCAGAACGTCATTTCCTTGTCGTGATCACCCTCCGGGACGTCGATCACGACCTTGTAGAGCCTGCTGTAGTGCGTCATGCCCCCATCCTCCTGGACGGGGGGCATCCTCAGGGCCGGGTTCCTGCCGAGCGGCGGCATGGGCAGGCCGGCGCATATGGCTGCGGGCTCGGCGAAGGGGCGATTCGTGCAGGGAGTTCGGACGTGCTCCCAGTCGGGCGGCACGGCCGGGCTCCTGGGCGTCAGTGGCCGAGGAGGGCGAGCACTCCGGCGCCCAGCGGGCCGAGCCACTGGGCGATGCGGCCCAGGGCGTCGATCAACGTGGTGCCGGCGTCGGCGAGCGCTCCGGCGCGCTCCAGCCCCGAGGTGAGCTCCTGGAGGTGCCGGCCGGCCTGCTCCCTGTCAGGCGTCTCTCCGCCCACCGCGTCCTCGACCGCGGACAGTTCGCGCTCCGCGCTCCGGCGTTCGGCCGCGGACAGCCTCAGCTCGTCCAGGGCGCTCCTGATGGCGTCCAGGTCGGCGTGGAGGCCCTGGCCGGCGAGCTGGTGTCCCGCGACGCCGTGGATGTCCCGACCGGCGGTCTGGTGATGTCCGCCCACGTACTGTGTGCCGCTCCCGGCGTTCACCGGCCCGCTGACGTTCCTGAAACGGAAGGTCTCCCCCATAACCGTCACCTCTCCCTAGGGCCGCGGCCCGCGCCGCCGCCGTCTGCGCTGCTCCGCGCGCTTGCGCGCGGCCTTGGACATGGACGAGCCGATCCCCGCGAGCACCCCACCGGCCACGAAAAGACCGAAACCCGCCGGTGCCTGGGGAATGCCGGGAATCAACTCCTGTGTCATCGGGTTCGAGAAATCGTTGGAGGTCATGGCGCCGAAGATGAGGGATGACCAAATAGCGAACCCGGCGAGCGCGATCATCGTGCCGAGGACCAAGAGCACGCGCCCGAACCCTTTTCCCTGGAAGACTTCGTCGAACGGCTCATAATCGGCGTTGACTTGAACGTCATAATTGTCGCCATAAATGTCCCGGCCGGCGTTCTGGTGGTGCCCGCCCACGTACTGGATGCCGCTTCCCGCGTTCACCGGCCCGCGGACGTCCCCGAACTCGTAACCTGCCGACGGACCCGTCCCGGCAGGCTGGACGAACCGCAGCTCCGCGTACCCCATCCGCAGCTGGTCCCCGTCACGGAGCACTTGACCACCGGCGATCTTGTGGCCGTTGAGCCAGGTGCCGTTTCGCGACCCGAGATCGTTGATGACCACGTGGTCGCCGTTCCGGTCGAGCGACGCGTGCCGCCGGCTGACCCCGTCGACCTCCAGCAGGATCCCCGAACCCCGCATACTTCCGATCTCGGTGTGCCCGCCGGGAATGTCGAACCTGATCCCGGCCATTCCCCTGCTGACGACGAGCAGCTGGGGGTGAGAACCCATGCGCACCTCCCCATGGCGCCGGCCCCCGAATGACGAACAGCACAATCAAAGCAAATAATAAAGCCGGATTCGGCAGGTTTTTATAAGAGCCGCCGAATCCCCGCAATAGGACGGCTCCGAAATGCGGCGCATCGGTGCGGGTCCCTCGGCCCGGGTGAGCCACTCTCCGGCGGGAAAACCGTTCGCGGCGGTGTGCGGGGGCGTGGTTTGCTGCCGGGCATGACGTCGGCATGGGTAGGTCAGCTCGTACGGTTGCGCGCTGTCGAGCCCGAGGACTGGGAGGCGTTCCACTCCTTCGACGAATACTCCGACGCGGTCAGGAGCGGAGAGCACCTCCACCCGCCGCAGTCGGCGGCGCGGGCCAGGAAGTGGGCCGCCGAGCTGGCCGAACGGACCCAGGGCCTGGACGACGTGCGCCTGGTGATCGCCACCCGGGACGGGAACACCCCGGTCGGCATGATGAACACGCACAGCGTCGACCGGGTGCACGGCACCTTCGCGTACGGGATCGGCATCGGGACGCCCCACCACCGCAAGGGGTACGCCGGTGAGGCCGTCGTCCTGCTCCTGAGGTACATGTTCTTCGAGCGCCGCTTCCAGAAGGCCGAGGCGGGGGTCTACGGCTCCAACGAGGCGTCGCTGGCGCTGCACCGGCGGCTGGGGTTCGTCGAGGAGGGCCGCCGGCGCAGGTGCCACTACGCCAACGGCCGTTACGACGACGAGGTCCTGTTCGGCATGACGATCGAGGAGTTCACCGAACGCCACGCCTCTTAGCGAGCGTCAAGGTCCGCACGGACCCGGCGGGTGGCCGTGACCACGTTCGCCAGCGACGCCTCGACCTGCTCGTACGTCCGGGTCTTCAGCCCGC
The DNA here is from genome assembly GCF_053603495.1 of Nonomuraea sp. NPDC004186. Lineage (NCBI taxonomy): Bacteria > Bacillati > Actinomycetota > Actinomycetes > Streptosporangiales > Streptosporangiaceae > Nonomuraea > Nonomuraea sp. NPDC004186. Next base: position 37,555 of record NZ_JBSGFQ010000038.1, read on the forward strand.
AGTCCGGGTTGACCCAGACCCGCTCCACCGGCAGCGCCGCCAGCGTCCGGCGCAGCAGGTCCTCGACCTCCGAGGCCGCGGGCACCCGCGGTGAGTGGATGTCGTAGACGCCGGGCCCGAGCCCTCGCCCGAAGGTCCCGACCGTGGCCAGGATGCGCGCGCCCGAGCGGGCCGACTCGATGGTGGTCACGTCGGCGTCCAGGCCGTCGATGGCGGCCAGGATCTGGTCGGCGTCCGAGTAGCACAGGTGGGTGTGGATCTGCGTGCGGTCACCGGCCCCCGACGTGGCCCGGCGGTACGCGGCCACCGCCCACTCCAGGTAGTCGGCCTGCGCGGCCCGCCGGAGCGGGAGCAGCTCGCGAAGGGCGGGTTCGTCCACCTGGATGACCGAAACCCCGGCCGCCTCCAGGTCGCGAACCTCCTCCCGGACGGCGTCCGCCACCTGGAACACGACGTCGCGCAGCGGCAGGTCGTCGCGGACGAAGGACCAGGCCACGATGGTGACGGGTCCGGTCAGCATGCCCTTGACCGGCTTGTCCGTGAGCGACTGCGCGTACCTGGCCCACCGCACCGTGATCGGCGACGGGCGGCCGACGTCCCCGTGCAGGATCGGCGGCCGGGTGCAGCGGGAGCCGTACGACTGGACCCAGCCGTTCCTGGTGACGGCGAACCCGTCGAGGTGCTCGGCGAAGTACTGCACCATGTCGTTGCGCTCCGGCTCCCCGTGTACGAGGACGTCGAGCCCGAGGCGCTCCTGGACCCGGATGACGCGCTCGATCTCGGCCTCGACCTGCCGCTCGTAGTCGGCCTGCGAGAGCGTGCCCGAAGCGAGCGCGGCCCGGGCGGCGCGCAGCGAGCCGGTCTGCGGGAACGAGCCGATCGTGGTGATCGGCAGCGCGGGCAGCCGCAGGTGCTCGGCCTGCGCCGCCGCCCGCACCGCGTACGGGCTGCGCTCCTCCGGCACCACGGGCGCGGGCAGCGCCACGGAGGGCGCGGTGTGCGGCGCGTTCCGCAGCGGGGACCGCGCGAGCGCCACCACCTCCGCCACCTTCTGCTCGGCGAACGCCAGCCGCCCCTTCAGCGCGGGGTCCAGCTCCGGCTCGGCCTCCACGTCGTAGGGGACGTGCAGCAGCGAGCACGACGTGCTGACCACCACCTCCGAGGCGCGTACGGCGCCCAGGGCGGCCAGGGCGCGACCGGGCGAGGTGCGCCACACGTCGCGCCCGGACACCACGCCCGCCACCACGGTCTTGCCGGTCAGGTCGAGCGCGGGCACGGCGCCGCGGACGAGGTCGATCCCGATGGCCTCCACCGGGGTCTCGGCCAGGACCGGGAGGGCCTCTCCGAGGTCGCCGAAGTAGGAGGCCACGAAGAGCCCGGGCCGGGTGGTGAGGGAGCCGAGCCGCGAGTAGGCGGCGCGCACGGCGGCCAGCTCTTCGGCGGTCCGGTCGCCGACCAGCGCGGGCTCGTCGAGCTGGACCCACGAGACCCCCTCGGCGGCCAGCGCGGACAGCAGTTCCTCGTAGCAGGCCAGCACGTCGTCCAGCCGGTCCAGCGCCGAGCCCAGCAGCAGGAACGTCACCGGCCCCACCACCACGGGCCGCGTCTCGTACCCGAGCGCCCGCGCCTCGCGCACCTCGGAGAGCGGCTTGGCCGCGTCCAGCTTGAACACGGTGTCGGGGCCGATCTCCGGCACGATGTAGTGGTAGTTCGTGTCGAACCACTTCGTCATCCGCAGCGGCGCCAGCCCCTCGGTGCCCCTGGCCATCGCGAAGTAGGGGTCGCCGGCCTCGCGGTAGCGCGCGGGCACCGCGCCCAGCAGCACCGCCGTGTCCAGCACCTGGTCGTACAGCGAGAACGTGTTGGACGGCAGCCCTTCCAGCCCCAGCTCGGCGAGCCTGCGCCAGGTCCGCTCCCTGATCTCGGCCCCCACCCGCTCGAGGTCCGCCCGGCTGGACCGCCCGTCCCAGTACGACTCCAGAGCCCGCTTCAGCTCCCGCCGCGGCCCGATCCTCGGATATCCGAGCACCGTGGTCCTGGGGAATGTGGACATGTCTCTGGCTCCCTTGATCTCGTTCGGCTGATCGCAGGCATCCTGCCGAGCACTCGGGAGCTCGTGCATCATGGATTGGTGCTGCTTATGCTCAAGGAGATGCACTGCTTCGCCAGGGTCGCGGAGCGGCTCAGCTTCTCCAGGGCGGCCGCCGACCTGGGGATGTCCCAGCCCGCCATGAGCCAGGCCATCACCCGGCTTGAGCGCGCCGCCGGGGTCAGGCTCTTCGAGCGGACGGCCCGCGACGTGCGGCTCACGGCGGAGGGCAAGGCGCTGCTGCCGTACGCGGAGCGGGTGATCGAGGCGGTCTGCGTCTTCGAGGCCGAGTCGGCCCGGCTGGCCAGGCCGACCATTCATCTCGCTTATCCACCGCTCGTCGGGACGCTGGCGGCGCGGATCGTCAGGCGGCTGGCCGGTCGCACTCCGGCGATCGGCGTGGAGCTGCGGGCGGCGGGCCGGGGCGCGGCGGTGCGGGCGCTGGCGGACGGCGAGGTCTCGGCCGCGATCCTGGCCACCCCGGCGCCGGCGCAGTTCGTGACGGCGGCCAGGTTTCACGTCACGGTCGACCACCTGGCCGTGCCCGCGGGTCACCGGCTGGCCTCCAGGACCAAGGTGACCCCTGGCGAGCTGGGCGGGCAGGTGCTGCTCACGCCGGGCAGCCGCCCGTGGCCGGGGCTGCCGGGGCGTTCGCGCATGGCGGCCGACGACGACTTCGCGGCCGCGCTCGACCTCGTGGCCGCGGGCGCCGGGCTGCTGCCGATCCCGCAGCTCCTGGTCAGGACCATCAGGAGGGACGACGTGAGCTTCGTGCCGCTCGACGCCGGCGACCTGCGCATCACGTACGCGCTGGCCTGGTCGAAGGAGCGGGTGACGCCGGAGCTGATGGCTCTGGTGCAGGCCGTCCAGGACGCCCTGTGGACTAGGTGAGGGGGAGGTTCTTGAGCGCCTCGCGGCGGCTCAGGCCCGTGATGCCCTTGGCGTTGACGTAGCGGAGCACTTCGTCGGGGTTGGTCTTGGCGTATTCGCGTAACGCCCAGCCGATCGCCTTGCGTGCGAAGAAGTCGTTGTCCGACAGGCTCGGATCGATGCACGCGTACAGCAGGGCCGTGTCGGTGCGCTCCTTGAACCGGTTCTGGCTGAGGATCGCGGTGCGCCGCTTCCACAGGTCGCGGTCGTGCGCCCACTCCAGCATGAGCGGCCGCATGGAGTCGGGGTAGGTGGTCAGCAGCCCGCCGACGCGGTGAGTGGCGAGCTCGTCGACGAGGTCCCACCAGGCCCCGGTGACGATCATCTCCTCGTACATCGGCACCGTGTAGAGGGTCTGGTAGTCGCGGTAGAGGTGGTAGCCGGACAGCTCGACGGCGGCGTAGCGCTCCTCACGGTATTCGGCCTCGCGCCACAGCGCCAGCACGGCCCGCCGCCACTCCGGCGCGGTGTCCAGCCGGTGCTCGGCGAACACCCGCCGCAGCGCCGCCCGCCTGCGCACCGCCTGGACGCCGAGGAACGGCATCGTCGACTTCATGTACGTGCGCATCGCCTCGGCCTTGCCGGGCTCCGCCGCCCCCTGCAGTGCCAGCCGCACTGCCTTGCCGAGGCTCATCCCTTTTGCGTGGTGCGCTCGCCGGTGGCGAGGCCGTCGAAGAGCACGGTGATGTAGTGCTCGGCCAGCCCGGCCGTGTTGAGCCTGCCGCCGGGACGGAACCAGCGCACCGCGACCCAGATCGTGTCGCGGATCATGCGGTACGTCAGCTTCGGATCGACGTCGGTCCGGAACAGCCCGGCCGCCTGGCCCGCCTTGATCTGCGTCACCCAGATCTGCTCGACCTCGTCCTCGGCCTTGACCAGGTAGTTGAACCGCTCGAACTGCCGCAGGTAGTTCCAGTCGTTCTGCATGACGGTGATCGCGGCGCGGTGCGGTTCCAGCGTGCCGAACCCGATGCGGACCATCTCCGACAGCACCGTGCGGGCGTCTGCGCTCGTGTCGATCGCCGCGCGGTAGCGGGCGATGAGGTCGTCGAGGAAGGTGGAGAGCACCTCGTCGACGATCGTCTCCTTGGAGTCGAAGTGGTGGTAGAGACTTCCGGAGAGGATGCCTGCCTCGTCGGCTATCTCACGTACTGTCGTGGCCTGGAAGCCCTTGCGTGCGAAGAGCTCAGCGGCGAGCTTGACGAGGTGGTCGCGGCGCTCGGAGGCGGACCCCGAGCTCGCGCGCTGGCGCTTGGCCGGGGTGGTCGTGGTGCCGGAGTTCTTACGCGTGGTCACGACACCATTATGAGCCCTCGCACAATCGCTTGTTCACCTAACTGACGCAGCTCATGCGGCATTCCGTGCTCTACCAAGCGCTTGCTACGATGCGATGATGGTCAACGAGGCGTACATCGTCGGAGCCGTCCGTACCCCCGTCGCGCGCAGGAACGGCGGGCTGGCCGCGGCCCACCCCGCCGACCTCGGCGCGCACGTGCTCAGGGAGTTGATGCAGCGGGCGGACGCCGATCCGGCGGCCGTCGACGACGTGATCTTCGGCTGCGTGGACACGATCGGCCCGCAGGCCGGGGACGTCGCCCGCACCTGCTGGCTCGCGGCCGGGCTCCCCGAGGAGGTGCCCGGCGTCACGGTGGACCGCCAGTGCGGCTCGTCCCAGCAGGCGCTGCACTTCGCCGCCCAGGCTGTGCTGTCCGGCACGAGCGACCTGGTGGTGGCCGGCGGCGTGCAGAACATGAGCATGATCCCCATCTCGGCCGCGATGCTCGCGGGCCGTGCCTTCGGCCACGAGACGCCGTTCGGGGGGTCCAAGGGCTGGGCCGGGCGGTACGGCACGCAGGAGGTCTCCCAGTTCGCGGGGGCCGAGCAGATGGCCGCCACCTGGGACCTGTCGCGCGAGGAGATGGAGCGGTACGCGTACGAGTCGCACCGCCGGGCCCTGCACGCCGTCGACGCCGGGCACTTCGTGCGCGAGATCGCCCCCTACGAGGGCGTGACCACGGACGAGTGCCCGCGCCGGGACACCACGATCGAGCGGATGGCCGGGCTCAAGCCCCTGGTCGAGGGCGGCCGGCTCACCGCGGCCCTGGCGTCCCAGATCTCCGACGGCGCGGCCGCCCTGCTCGTCGCCTCACCCAGGGCCGTACGGGAGCACGGCCTGATCCCGCGCGCCCGCGTGCACCACCTGTCGGCCCGCGGCGCCGACCCGATCGTGATGCTCTCCGCCCCCATCCCGGCCACCGCCCGCGCCCTCGGCATGACGGGCCTGTCCATCGGCGACTTCGACGCGATCGAGATCAACGAGGCGTTCGCGCCGGTCGTCCTGGCCTGGATCAAGGAGACCGGCGCGGACCCCGCCAAGGTGAACCCGAACGGCGGCGCCATCGCGCTCGGCCACCCGCTCGGCGCGACCGGCGCCGTGCTGGCGGTGAAGCTGCTGCACGAGCTGGAGCGCACGGGCGGACGGTACGGTCTGCAGACCATGTGCGAAGGAGGAGGGCAGGCGAACGTCACCGTCATCGAGCGCCTGCCTTCCTGAAAGAAGGTGCTGACGTCAGAAAATGACTCTAGCAAATAGGAAACTTTCCTATTAGATTTCGGGTCATGCCCTTGAGCGGTGACCTGCTTCGCCTTGCCGACGCCGTCCTCTTTCCCGGTTTCACCGGGCACACGCCTCCCGACTGGCTGCGCCGCCGGCTCGGCCAGGGGCTGGCCGGCGTGGCGCTGTTCTCGCGCAACATCGCCGACCCGGCTCAGGTGGCCCGGCTGACCGCCGCGCTGCGCGCGGAGAACCCGTCGGTGCTCGTCGGCACCGACGAGGAGTCGGGGGAGGTCACGCGACTGGAGGTGGCCACGGGGAGCAGCCGCCCCGGAGGGTACGCGCTGGGCGTCGTGGACGACGTGGCCCTGACCGAGGCCCTGGCCAGAGACCTCGGCGGCGACCTGGCGGCGGCGGGCATCACGCTCGACTTCGCCCCCTCGGCCGACGTGAACTCCAACCCGGACAACCCGGTCATCGGCCTGCGGGCCTTCGGCGCGGACCCGGTCCTGGTCTCCCGGCACACCAGGGCGTTCGTCCGCGGCCTGCAGTCGGCGGGCGTGGCCGCGTGCGCCAAGCACTTCCCCGGGCACGGGGACACCTCGGTCGACTCGCATCACGGCGTGCCCGTGGTGGCCGACGGGATCGAGGACGCGCTGCTCCCTTTCCGGGAGGCGATCAAGGAGGGCGTCAAGGCCGTCATGACCGGCCACCTCCTCGTGCCCTCGTACGACGCCGAGCTGCCCGCCACGCTCAGCCCCAAGGTGCTCACCGGGCTGCTGCGGGAGGAGCTCGGGTTCGAAGGAATGATCATCACTGACGGCATCGAGATGGCCGCGGTGGCGGGGGCGTACGGGATCGGGGGCGCCTCCGCCCGTGCCATCGCCGCCGGGGCCGACGCGATCTGCGTCGGCGGCGAGCGGGCCGACGAGGCCACCGCGGCCGGCATCCGCGACGCGATCGCCACGGCGGTGACCCAGGGACTGCTGCCCGAGGAACGGCTGGCCGACGCCGCTCGTAGGGTCCGCGAGCTGGCCTCGTGGGCCGCCTCCTCGGGCAGCCAGGCGTCCCGCGACGGCTCCGTGAACAGCTCCGTGGACGGCTCCGTGGGCCTGGCCGCCGCGCGCCGGGCGGTCCGGATCACCCGCCGGTCCACCGCCCCCGTGCTGCCGCTGACCTCGCCCGCGTCCGTGGTGGAGCTGGCCCCCACGATGAACCTGGCCATCGACGGGAACACGCCGTGGGGCGTCGGGCAGCCGCTGGCCCGCCTGCTGCCGGGCACCGCGGTGACCCGGCTGGCGGTGGGGGACTCGACGGGTTCGGCGCTGGAGCGACTGCTCGGGGAGGCCGCCGGGCGGCCGCTGGTGATCGTGGTCCGGGACGTGCACCGGCACGCCTGGCAGGAGCAGGCGCTGCGGCACCTGCTCAGCGCCCGGCCCGACGCCGTGGTGGTGGAGATGGGGCTGCCCGAGCGCTCGGACCTGGGCGCCGTGCACATCGCCACGTACGGCTCGGCCCGGGTCTGCGGGCAGGCGGCGGCGGAGGTGCTCACCGGTAGGCTCTGATCCCGTGAACTTCGACGGCGAGGATCTTTCCCGCAAGGCGCTGGCCGATCGGCTTCCGGCGGACGAGACACATGTCTTCCGTGAGTGCGACCTGACGGAGACCGACCTGTGGGGCGCACCGCTGGCGGGGGCCAGGTTCGAGTCGTGCGTGCTGGACCAGACCGACTTCCGCAAGGCCGACCTCGACGGGGCCTCGTTCACGGGCGGGGGCGGGATGCGGACCCGCTTCAACGACGCCGACCTCATCGACGTGACGTTCACCGACGTGGACCTGTCCTCGGCGCAGTTCGGCGGCGCGCTCCTCACGGACGTCTCGTTCACGGGGTGCCGCATGATCGGCGCCGCGCTGACGGGCTCGCGCGGCACCGGCTTCAAGATCGCCCGCTCCAACCTGACCCTGGCCAACCTCGGCGGGTGCTCCCTGCGCGCGGAGGTCATCGAGGGAGTCCGCTTCGACGACGCCGACCTGTCGGGGTGCGACTTCACGGAGGCCACGTTCAGCGACTGCCGGTTCATCGGGTCGCGCCTGCTCCAGACCAAGTTCAACAAGGCCGATCTGCGCGGCGCGGACCTGGGCGAGCCGGACGACGCGAAGCTGCGGGCGTTCGCGGGCGCGATCATCAACCAGACCCAGGCCAACGCCATCCTGGCCGCCCGCGGCATCACCGTGCTCTAGCCTCGGGCGCCCCGCTCATCGCTCATTCGGCTGCCGATAGTCAGATCATCGATATATATTGATCATATGAAATCCATGCAGGAGCCCACGTTCCTGATCCTGACCGCGCTGGCGGCCGGGCCGCAGCACGGGTACGGCGTCATCACCGACGTGGAGCGCATCTCCGACGGACAGGTCCGCCTGCGCGCCGGCACCCTGTACGCCGCCTTCGACCGCCTCCAGGCGGAGGGCCTCATCGAGGCCGACCGGGAGGAGATCGTGGACGGGCGGGTACGCCGCTACTACCGGCTCACCGGCGACGGCGCGGCCAGGCTGGCGGCCGAGGCCGAGAGGCTGCGCAGGCACGCCCGGGCGGCCACCGCGCGCCTGCGCGCCGCAGGGGCGGGAGGCGTGGCATGAGCCCGTTGGAAGCCCGCTACCGCCGCCTCCTGGCCTGCTTCCCGCGCGATCACCGGGAGCGGCACGAGGAGGAGATGATCGGCGTGCTGCTGGCCGGAGCGCGGCCCGGCCAGACCCGCCCGCATCCCGCCGACGCGGCAGACCTGCTGTGGGGGGCGCTGCGCGTGCACGTCCGGCGGGCGTTCGGCGCGGTCTCGGCTCCCTCCTGGCGGGACGGGGTCGCGCTCGCCGCGGCGCTGTGGCCGTTGCTGATGCTGACGGCGGCGCTGGCGACGGCGCTGGTGGACGGCCTCCCAGCCCTGGAGACCGCATGGAATTACGGTGTCGCCGTCCTGACCGGACCCGCCGCGACCCGGCACCTGGCCCAGCCGGTCGCCATCGCGGCCGTGCTCGCACTGGCCGTGTTGTCCGGCCGCAAGTGGGTCGCCGCGCTCGGCGCGGTCATGCTCGTGGTGGGTATCGCGGACCCCTGGAGCGGGATGCTTCCGCGCCTCGACGTCCTGTCGGTGCCGAGCGGCCGGGTCCTTCTGGTGCACCTGGCGACGCCGAACGTCGGCCCGATCGTCGTGGCGCACGTGGCGGCGGTCGTCATCGCCTTCATGCCCGCGGCGCACCGCGCCCTCCTGGCCATCCCCCGGCGCACCTTGCTGCTCTGGGCGCCGCTCGCGCTGGCGGGGCTGACCGCCGGCAAGGCCATCGTGCGCTGGGTGGATGTGATCGCCCATCAGGACGTCGTGGTCTGGAAACCGGTGCCCTGGCTCGTCGTGGTCTCACTGGCCGCCGGGTACGCGTGCCGCTCCGCGGTGGGGCGACGGGCGGCGCTGGTGCTGTTCCTGCCCGCGGCCGCCCTCGGCGACCTCGGGGACCTGCTGTGGATACCCACCTCCACGGTCCTGGCCCAGCTCGGCTGCGCGGCCCTGGCCTTCGCCGCCGGCGCCACCCTGAGCCGCCGCCGCAGCAGTCTGGCCACCGGCGGCGTCACCGCGGTCTGAGCCCGGCCGCGCCCGCCGCTCTCCGGAGTGCGGTCAGGACGCCTCCATCGTGCGGCCCAGATGGGTCAGGGCGGTCTCGGCGTCGGCCATGATGCGCTCGATCAGCTCGCGGCAGGACGGCAGGTCGTCGATCACGCCCACCACCTGGCCCGACGCCATCACCCCGAGGTCCGCCCGGCCCTCCACCATCGCGGCCCGCAGCAGCACCGGCGTGTTGGCCGCCTGCAGGACCTGGGCCCAGGTCAGGTCGCGCGCCTGCCTCATCCGGCGGCCCTCGCGCAGCATCTCGCCCCACGACAGCCCCGACAGCCGCTTGAACCTGGCCCCGTTCACCACCGCCCTGACCAGGCGCGAGCGCTCCAGCGACGCCACGAACGGGGTCAGCAGGACCCGGTGGGGCACCCCGTCCACCCTGGTCGTGACGACCGTGTCCCGCGTCGCCAGATAGAGCTTCTTCACCTCGTCGGGCACGGGGGAGTCGCTCGTCAGCAGGAACCTGGTCCCCATGGCGATCCCGCAGGCCCCGTACGCCAGCGCCGCCACCAGCCCCCGCCCGTCGAAGAAGCCTCCGGCCGCGATCACCGGGATGTCCACCGCGTCCACGACCTGGGGCAGCAGCAACGTCGTGGCGACGGAGCCGGTGTGGCCGCCGCCCTCGCCGCCCTGGACGATCACCGCGTCCACGCCCCAGCCCGCCACCTTCTCCGCGTGCCGGCGCGCCCCGACCGACGGGATCGTGACCACGCCCGCGTCCTTGAGCCGGGCGATCAGGTCCCGCTTGGGCGCCATCGCGAACGACGCCACGCGCACGCCCTCCCCGATCAGCACCCCGATCCGCTCGGCGGCGTCGTCGGCGTCGGATCGGAGGTTCACCCCGAACGGCGCGTCCGTGCGCTCCTTCACCCGCCTGATCGCGGCGGTCATCTCGGCCACGGACATCGTCGCGGCGCCGATCACGCCGAGCCCGCCGGCCTGCGAGGTGGCCGCCGCCAGCCGGGCGCCCGCGACGTACCCCATGCCGGTCTGCACGATCGGGTGGCGGCACCCGACCAGGGACGTCAGCGCGGTCCTCACGCCGGCTCCCGGTCCCGCAGGCGCTCGGGGTCGAGCCGGTCCAGGACCTCCAGCTCCTCGACGGTCGGCCCGCGCGTCCGGGGCACGTTGTCGGGAATGTCCAGCTCGAAGCCGGTCGCCGCCACGACGTCGTCCACCTCGACCCCCGGGTGCACCGACACCAGGCGCATGGTCCCGCCGGGGGTGCGGAAGTCCAGGACGGCCAGGTTCGTCACGACGCGGCGCAGGTCGAAGGCGCCCCTGTCGGTCCCGACCCCGCTGACCATGTCCACCGAGGGCACGAACACCCGGGGGGAGTGGCGGGGGATCCAGTAGCTGGTGGGGTCGCAGCGGGTGTTCCCCGGGGCGCCCCGCACGCCCAGCAACTGGGCCTTGGGGCGGGCCCAGTCGCCGATGCAGGAGATGTTCGTGTTGCCGTACCGGTCGATCTGGCTCGCTCCGAGCATGACGTGCCGGCGCCCGTTCAGCACCAGCCACAGGTGCTCGCGGAACGGCAGCCACCCCTCCACCACCCCGGGCGCCCCGCCCAGCGCGGGCACGTCGCCGGTGAGCAGGCAGGTGCCGTCGTGCGTGAGCAGCTCCGGCTCGAACGTCAGCCGCGCCAGCCGCGCCGCCAGCACCGTGACCGGCCCGCCGATGCCCGCCGCCAGGATCTCGCCGTCACCCCGGAACGCCTCCGCGCACGCCACCACGCACACGTCAGCCCTGCTGCTCATCGAACTCCTCCCAAGGCGTCTCCACGTAGCGCCGCTGCAGCGCCTCGTCGCGCCCGTAGTCGGGCTCGCACGCGGTGAACCCCGCCCCGCCCGGCGCCTCCACCACCCCCGCCACCATCGACCGGCTGATCAGCAGCGACTGCACGGGCCCTTCCTTGAGCAGGTTCTCCACGACCCGCTCGCACGAGACGTAGCACCGCCGCGCCGCCTTGGCGTAGAGGTCGTCGAAGTACGGGTCGGTCCCCAGGTACTGGGCGTTGCCCCGCGCGTCGGCCCGGTTCAGGTGGACGAGCGCCACGTCCATGGTCAGCGCGGGCACCGCGACCAGCTCCTCCCCGTCCGCGTACGGCGACCGCACCGTCCGCAGCCCGGGGTTGACGCGCAGCACGTCCGACCCCAGCCCCGCCCGCGTCGGCAGGAACGGCAGCCGGTGCGCCGCCGCGAGCAGCCCGAACATGAACATCCCCTCGTCGTACTCCACGAACTCGATCTCCCCGGCCTGCCTGGCCCGCCGGAAATGGGGCTCCAGGGGGATGGAGTCGAGCGTCACGAACGGGGCCACGACCCTGCGCACCTTCCTCGCCGCGCACAGCATGCCCACGTCAGGGCCGCCGTACGAGACGATCGTGAGGTCGGTGGCGGGGGAGCGCAGGAGGGCGCGGACGAGGGCCATCGGCTTGCGCCGCGAGCCCCAGCCGCCGATCCCGATCGTCATCCCGCTCTCGACCGTGCCCGCGACCTCCTCGGCCGACATCAGCTTGGTCACGTGAATCGCTCCCTGTGCCGGTCTCCGGCGCCCATCAGGTTCAGCTCGAAGGTGAAGCCCTGCTCGAAGCGGTAGCTGCGCTTGACGTCCACGGGGTCGATGCCGTTGAGGGACTCCTTGGCGCGGCGGATCACGTACGGGTCCTTCGCGGCGATCTGCCCCGCCACCTCCAGCGCCGCGTCACGCAGCTTGTCGCGCGGCGCCACCTCCAGCACCGACCCGAACGCGTGCAGCTCGGCCGCCGTCACGTTCCTGCACGTGTAGACCATGGCCCGCATCAGGTGCTGCGGCACCAGCCTGGCCAGGTGCGTGGCCGCGCCCAGCGCTCCCCTGTCCACCTCGGGCAGCCCGAAGTACGCGTCCTCGCCGGCCACCACGATGTCGGCGTTCCCCACCAGGCCGACGCCGCCGCCCAGGCAGTGGCCGTGCACCGCCGCGATCACCGGCACCGCGCACTCGTAGACCGCCGCGAACGCCGCGTAACACGCCCGGTTGACTCCGACCAGCGCCTCGTACCCCTCGGCGTCCCGCAGCTCCTTGATGTCGACCCCGGCGTTGAACCCGCGCCCCTCGGCCCGCAGCACCACCACCCTGGTCTCCGGGTCCTCCCCGGCCCGCCGGAGGGTCCAGGCCAGCTCCTCCCAGCCGCGCACGGTCAACGCGTTCACCGGTGGCACGTCCATGACCACCTCGGCGATCGGCCCGGCCCGCAGAGTGATCCCCATGAGACTCCCTGGTTGCACCTAACGCTTGCTTGGTACGGTAGCACCCGTGACCGTGACTTACGACTACGCGGGCAGGGCCGTCCTGGTGACCGGCGGCACCCAGGGCATCGGCGCGGGGATCGCGCGCGCCTTCCGGGAGGCGGGCGCCGACGTGACGGTCTGCGCCCGGCGCGAGCCGGCCGCCCCGGCGCCGGGGATCCGGTTCGCGCGGGCCGACGTGCGGGTGGCCGAGGACGTGGAGCGGCTGATGTCCGGGTTCGACCGGCTGGACGTGGTGGTCAACAACGCCGGCGGCTCGCCGTACGCGCCGCTCGACGGCACCTCGCCGCGCCTGCACGCCCGGGTCGTCGAGCTCAACCTGACGGCCCCGCTGCTGGTGTCGCAGTTCGCGTACCCGCTGCTCGCCGCCGCCGGCGGGGCGATCGTGATGATCGGCAGCGCCAGCGGCGCCCGCCCCTCGCCCGGCACCTCCGCGTACGGCGCCGCCAAGGCCGGGCTGCACCACCTGGCCCGCTGCCTGGCCGCCGAGTGGGCCCCGGAGGTGCGCGTCAACACGGTCGTCGTCGGCCTCGCCGCGACCGAAAACGCCGCCTCCCATTACGGCGGGCAGGAGGACGGGATGGGGGCGGCCATCCCGTCGGGCCGGATGGCGACGCCCGCCGACGTGGCGGCGGCCTGCCTGTGGCTGGCCGCGCCCGGCTACGTCACGGGCGCGGAGGTACGGGTGGACGGCGGCGGCGAGATCCCCGCCTGGCGGCACCTGGCCTCCAGCGACATTTCCTGATATCTCTGCATGATCCTTCTGGGAGGTCTGTGTGGGAATCTGTGCTGGCCGCGTGGTGATCGTGACGGGCGCCGGACGGGGGATCGGGAGGGAGCACGCGCTGGAGTTCGCCCGGCAGGGCGCCCGCGTCGTGGTGAACGACCTCGGCACGGGCCCCGGTGGCGAGGGCGCCTCGGGAGGCCCCGCGCTGGAGGTGGTCGCGGAGATCGAGGCGCTCGGCGGCCAGGCGGTGGCCAACTGCGACGACGTGTCCGACTGGGGCGGCGCGGCCCGGCTGGTCAAGACCGCCGTCAGCGCGTACGGCCGCCTCGACGTCCTGGTGAACAACGCGGGCTTCGTCAGGGACCGGATGCTCGTCTCCATGACCGAGCAGGAGTGGGACGACGTCGTCCGCGTCCATCTCAAGGGTCACTTCCTGCCGTTGCGCCACGCGGCGGCGTACTGGCGGGAGAGCGCCAAGGCGGGCGAGCGCGTCACGGGGCGGGTGATCAACACCTCGTCCGGCGCGGGCCTGCTGGGCAGCGTCGGCCAGGCCAACTACTCGGCCGCCAAGGCGGGCATCGCCGCGCTGACCCAGGTGGCCGCGGCCGAGCTGGGCAGGTACGGCGTGACGGTGAACGCCGTCGCCCCCGCCGCCCGCACCCGCATGACCGAGGAGGTGTTCGCCGCGACCATGGCCAGGCCGGAGTCCGGCTTCGACCCCATGGACCCGGCCAACGTCGCCCCGCTCGTCGTCTGGCTCGGCTCCGAGGGGTCGGGTCATGTGACGGGGCGGGTGTTCGAGGTGGAGGGCGGCTCGATCGCCCTGGCCACGGGCTGGCGCCACGGCGAGCGGGCCGAGCGCGGCGCCCGCTGGGACCCCGCGGCCGTCGGCGACGCGGTCGCCGGGCTCCTGGCCGCCGCCCCGTCGCCGGAGCCCGTGTACGGGACGTGAGCCGGACGGGTCAGCGCATGGCCGAGCGGGCGGTCGGGCGGAGCAGGATGCGCTCGGGGGCGGCCGTCAGGCGGGGCTTCAGCATCGGGAGGTCCACCTCCCGCTCGTCCTCGGCCGGGTCGAAGCGGGCGAGCCACACGAACACGTTCTCCCCGGTCCGGATCGGAAGGCGGGGGAAGTTGTTCTCCGAGTGCTCCGTCTCCAGGCACGCGACGGGGGGCACCCCGGCCTCGGCCAGCACGGGCGCGACCTCACGGGCGAAGAAGGCGGAGAAGCCGTCCTCGACGTGGTAGATCGTGGCGGCGTACAGGGACTTCGGCAGCTCGGTCGCGCCCGCGGGCGGCCGCTCCCAGGCGGGCGGCTCGGCCCCCACGGAGTGCAGGAGGAGCACGTCGTCGCTGTCGATCATGGTGGCGTTGGCGGCGTCCCGGTGGGCCTGCCACACGGGACCGCCGTAGAAGGCCTCCAGCGCGTCCTTGCGCGCCGCCATGGACGGGAACGCGCGGAGCCAGGCGAACCGGTCGGGCGCGCCCTCGTCGCGGAAGGTGCCGGTGACCCGCATGCCCGTCGCCTCCTGGGTCTCCACGAATTCGCGCTCGAACAGCTCGATCAAGGTGTCCCGCTGCCCGGGCAGCAGCGTGTATTGGCGTAGTTCGAAGATCATGCGGCGGACGTTAGGGCAGGGTCACTGACGTCTTCTGTCAGCGTATTGGGCGAATAATATTCTGGTAACTCATAGCTACCGATCGACAACTCACGGTTATATGCTCGCTGTGACCTTGATCTCCTGCGGTCAAGAAAGGTCAAGGGGGCGGCGCGCCCGTGCTCGCCGGCCCTGAACCCTACCGGCGAAGGAGCAGAAGTTGATCAAAAGAGTGTGCGCCGCCGCAGCCGTGCTGGCCGCGGCCGTCGGCGGCGCACTCCTGGCTGCCCCGGCTCACGCCGACGACGACTGGTTGGGGCCGCTGAGCGGCGACACCCGCGCCGGTAACTGGAGCGGCAACAGCGACTCGTCCCAGTCCGGAAACAACTTCGGGAACGTCACCGGCGTCAACCGCGGCAGAGAGTTCTCGACCAACGTCAACAACGTCAACGGCATCGCGCCGACCGCCACCAACGGCGGCATCACGGTGACCTACATCTTCTACTGACCGGCTGACGTCCAAAGCCAACACGATCTGAAAGGACCATGACCATGGTGAAGAAGCTCTGCGTGACCGGTCTCGTCGCCGCCGCCGCTGCCGGGGTGACCCTGCTGGCGGCCCCCGCGTACGCGGACGTCAACGCGGGTAACTCCAGCTCCAACCGCAGCTCCTCGCAGTCGGGCAACAACTTCGGCAACGTCGTCAGCAGCAATGTGAGCGGCCGCGGCGCGACCAGCGTCAACAACGTCAACGGCAACGCCGCGACCGCCGCCAACCGCAGCATCGTGGGCATCGAGGACATGGTCGAGATCGACTAGCCGAGAGGCGCACACCAGCCCCGGACCAGGTCGATCTCGTGGAGAAGGCGCTCGCCGCCGTACCTCAGCCCCTTCTCCACGCCAGGGTCGACCTGGTCCGGCTATCCGGGGGCGAGCCCGGCCGAGTCCTTCACCCACAGGCGCAGCAGTCCCCTGAAGTGCTCGACGAAGCGGTCACGCTCATGGGCCGGGTACGTGGCGGTCACGGTGTCCACCAGTAACCGGTCGAACTCGGCCCCGGCCACCCACTCCAGCACCACCTCGTCGAGGTGCGGCAGGCGGTCCTGGCAGAAGTCGTGGTAGCGCTCGGTCTCGAAGTACGCGTCGGCCAGCCGGCGGTATTCGGCCAGCCGCTCCTCGTACGTCCCCGCCACGGAGAAGTAGTCGTGCGTCTCCAGGTCGATGCGCGGCCTGCGCCGGGTGGCCACGCAGAACACGCTCCACTTCACCAGCGTCTTGATCGCCCAGGGGAAGTAGTAGTGCAGGCTGGTCAGCGCCACGTCGGGGCAGGCGTTGGCGTAGTCGATCGGGTGCACGTCAGAGCCCTTGACCAGGGTCTCGCAGGAGTTGAACTCCCACCGGAAGAACGCGTTCACCAGCTTCCCGATCGTCACCACCTCCTCGCCCACGGACGGCGACAGGAACGCGTGGTCGACGACGTAGCGGGCGTGCATCGGCTCCTCGGGCCTGAAGCGCATGACCATGGTCTCCGCGCCGATCGACAGCGACCTGGCGAACGCGTCGTACCCGTCGATGGCCTGCTGGAGATGCATGAGCATCTCGCCGCTCTGGTCGTAGGCCCGGTGCAGTTCGTCCCGGTCGCGCACGAGTGAGACGCCGCGCCAGGCCCCGCCGTCGTAGGGCTTCATGAACAGCGGGTAGCCGATCCGCTCCGCGACCTCGTCCAGGTCGAAGGGCTCGTTGTAGCGGGTCGCCGTGTAGGCGTACCGCGCGTTGTCGACCGGGTTCTTGAACGGGACCAGCACCGTCTCCGGCACCTTGAGCCCGAGCCGCATCATCGCGCAGTACGCCGTGTGCTTCTCCATCGACTGGAACGTGAACGGGCTGTTCAGGAGGTAGACGTCGTCCATCATGGCGACCTTCTTGAGCCACTCGCGCGGGTGGTAGTACCAGTACGCCAGCCGGTCGATCACCAGCTCGTGACGCGGCTTCGCGCGCAGGTCGAACGGCTCGATCGTGAGACGCTCCACGTCGAACTCGCCCACCCCCTTGATGGGCCCGAGCCGCCGCAGCACCGTCTCGAACGCCGACGGCCAGTCCTCCTCGGTCCCCAGCAGCAGCCCGATCAGATGTCGCACGACGCCCCTCCTGTCTGACCGCCCGCTCGGCGGCCGGGGTCAGACGCCAGGGAGCCGGCCGTTGCGGAACAGGTCGACGAACCGTTGATGGTCTTCCCGGGCCTGTGCCCCGTACCGGTGGGCGAAATCCACCAGCATCCCGATAAATCCGGGTTTGTCGTTGCCGATGACCGCCACGATCGCCTCCTCCGTCGAGAAGTCGACCAGGTCGTGACTGGACTCGTCGTCGGCCACCGAGTGCATGCGCGCCACCGCCCGCCCCAGGTCCTGCACGATCGAGCGCAGCTCGGCCGGCTCGTTCACGTCGTCCCAGCCCAGGTCCGCCGAGTACGGCGACACCTCGGCCACGAGCTGCCCCACTCCGTTGAGCGTCGTGTATCCCAGCCAGGGATCGGCGTACGCCTGCAGCGCCCGCTGCGACTCCGCCGTGCGATGCCCCTGGTGCAGGAAGTACGAGGCCACCTTCTCGTCGGTGACGTGACGGGCCACCGCGGGCACGGCCGCCTGCTTCATGTAGAGGATGACGTCGTTCTCCAGCGCCTGCGAGCGCCCTTCGAGCAGCAGGTTGTACGAGGGCAGCCCCGCGGAGCCGATGCCCACGCCCTTGCGCAGCGCCACGTCCTTGATCACGTGCTCGACCGGGTTGGCCTGCACGGGCAGCGTGGTCAGGTACTCCTCGAACGCGGCCAGCACCGCCTTCCTGGTGGCCGCGTCCACCGGCTCCCGCCCCTCCATGAGCGCGAACCGCCGGTCGTAGTCGTCGATCACGGTCTCGACGTCCAGCAGCGCCACCCGCGTGCTGAGCCGCGCCGTCTGGAGCACCCGGTGCAGCACGCCGCTGGTGGTCTCCAGGGTGAGCGAGCCGATCGCGTCGTCCCCGCCCGCGGCGAGGGCCCCCAGCTCGACCAGGTACGCGGCGGCGAAGTCGGTGACGAGCACGCTGATCGAGTCGTCGGACAGCGCCTTGGCGTAACCGATGAGCGCCACGCTGGCGGCGAAGCGCTTGAGGTCCCAGACGTACGGGCCCACGTAGGCCTCGTCGAAGTCGTTGACGTTGAAGACGAGGACGCCGGAGGCGTTCATGTACGTGCCGAAGTTCTCGGCGTGCAGGTCGCCGTGGATCCAGACCCGGCTGGTGGGTTCGTCCAGGTAGGAACGGTCCGCGTAGGACTCCGACATGTCCGCGTAGAACAGGCAGGCACTGCCCCGGTAGAACGCGAACGGAGAGGCCGCCATTTTCCGAAATTTCCGCCTAAAAGCGGCGGGGTCTCGCTTGATCGACTCGCCGAACTCTGCCATGAGGACATCGAGCAGGAAGGAGGAGCGTGCGCCCATGCCTCGGACACTAGATCCCCGGGACCCTGCCGACCACCCTGATCTTTCCCTGACAGGCCCGCGTCAGGGTAGGCGCGGACGTCCCTCGTCAGGGGTGCTGCGAGGAGACCGAGACCACCTCGCCCGTCATGTACGACGAGTAGTCACTGGCCAGGAAGACGATCACGTTCGCCACCTCCCACGGCTCCGCCGACCGCCCGAACGCCTCCTTGGCCGCCAGCTCCGCCAGCAGCTCCTCGCTGGTCACCTTCGCCAGGAACGGGTGCACCGCCAGCGAGGGCGCCACCGCGTTCACCCGCACGCCGTGCTCGGCGGCCTCCAGCGCGACGCACCTGGTCAGCGCCATCACCCCGGCCTTGGCGGCGGCGTAGTGCGACTGCCCGCGCTGGGCCCGCCAGCCGATCACCGAGGCGTTGTTCACGATGACGCCGGAGCCCTGGGCGATCATCTGCCTGAGCGCGGCCCTGGTGCAGCGCATGGTGCCGTTGAGGGTGACGTCGATGACCGTGTGCCACTGCTCGTCGGACATTTCCGCCAGCGACGCCGTACCGCCGAGTCCCGCGTTGTTGACCACCACGTCGAGCCTGCCGTGCGCCTCCACCACCGCGTCGAACAGCGCCAGCACCTGCGCCTCTGACGTCACGTCGCACGGCACGGCCAGTGGCTTGACGCCGGTGAGCTCGGTCAGCGCGTCGGCGGCGGCGGCCAGGCGGCGCTCGTGCCGGTCCGAGACGACGATCGTGGCGCCCTCCTCGGCACAGCGCCTCGCGGTCGCGTAGCCGATGCCCGCTCCTGCGGCGGCCGTCACGAGCGTCACCTTGCCGTCGAGCAGTCCGTGCGCCTTCGGGTACGGGGGCATCCGTGCTCCAATCAGCGGGGGAGTCCCAGGGTGCGCTCGGCGATGATGTTCCGCTGGATCTCGCTGGATCCGGCATAGATCGTGTCGGCGCGGCTGAACAGGTAGAGCCGCTGCAACTCATTGAACTCGCCCGGCCCGGCCTCACCGGCCCGGCCGTCCTGGGCGTCTTGGGTGGGCTCGGTCACCAGCCCTGCCTTCCCCTGCACGGCCTGCGCCAACTCGCCCAGCCTCCGGTGCCACTCCGACCAGTAGAGCTTGGCGATCGACACCTCGGGCCCCGGGTTCGGCCGCCGCAGCATCCGGAGCGCGTTCAGCCGCATGATCTCCAGCTCCAGCCACGACTGGACGAGCCTGTCACGCAGCACCGGATCGTCGATCGCGCCCGTCCGTCCGGCGGTCTCGACGACCTTGGCCAGCTCCCGCCTGAACCCGATCTGCTGCCCGAGCGTCGAGGCACCCCGCTCGTAGCCGAGCGTGGCCATCGCGACCCGCCACCCGTCGCCCGGCGCTCCGAGGATGTTCCCCGCCGCCGTGCGCGCGCCGTCGAAGAACACCTCGTTGAACTCCGACGTACCGGTGAGCTGCACGATCGGCCGCACGTCCACGCCCGCCCGGTCCATGGGGACGAGCAGGTACGACAGCCCCTTGTGCCGCTGCGAGCCGGGCTCGGTACGGCACAGCACGAAGCACCAGTCGGCCACGTGCGCCAGCGACGTCCACACCTTCTGCCCGGTGACGACCCACTCGCCGCCTTCCAGGTGCGCCTTCGTCTGCACGTTGGCCAGGTCGGAGCCCGCCTCGGGCTCGGAGTAGCCCTGGCACCAGAGCTCGTCGCCGCGCTGGATCGGCGGCAGGAAGCGGTCCTTCTGTTCGTCGGTGCCGAATTCGAGAATGGTCGGGCCGATCAGCCCTTCGCCGATGTGGCCCACCCTGGCGGGGGCGTCGGCCCTGGCGTACTCCTCGTAGAAGGCGACCTGGTCCTCCAGGGACGCGGCGCGGCCGCCGTACCGCTCCGGCCAGCCCAGGCAGGTCCAGCCGGCCTTGCCGAGGTGGCGCTCCCACGCCTGCCGCAGTTCGTGGCCCTCGTGCTCGCGCCCGGGCCCGCCGAGCCCTCTGACGTGCGCGAACTCGCCGCTCAGCGCCTCCTCCAACCAGGCCCGCGCCTCTCCCCGCAGCCCCGGCACCGCACCCTCAGGCCCCGTCGAGCTCATCGCGCCCGTCGCGCCCGTCACGCCTGGAGGAATGTGCTCGCTGTGTCCTGACGATCCTGCGCGCCCGTCAGAGACGCTCAACGAAGCCTCCGTAGCCCCCGCGGAAGAACAGCAGCGGGCCACCTTCGGAGTGCGTGTCGAGCTGGAGCACCCGGGCCACCACGATCATGTGGTCACCCGCCGGGTGCTCGGCCTCGATCGCGCAGTCGATCCAGGCCAGCGCGCCTTCGAGCACCGGGTTGCCACCGGGGGAGCCGGTCCACTCCAGGCCCGCGAACTTGTCGCCGCCCTTGGTCGCCATCTGGGCGCACACCGCCTGCTGGTGCTCGGCCAGCACGTTCACGGTGATGACCTTCGCGCCGCGCACCTTGGGCCAGCTGGTGCTGGTGTAGGCGACGCAGAACGCCACCAGGGGCGGGTCGAGCGAGACCGAGGTGAAGGAGTTGGCCGCCAGGCCGGACGGCAGGCCGTTCATCGGATCGACCGCCGTGATCGCCACCACACCGGTCGCGAACCTCCCGAGCACCTGCCGGAAGCGGAGGCTGTCGAGGTGACCGTTCGCGCTGTGGGGTGAAGGGCCGGTCGGCATGGCGGCTCCGTTGCGAATCCTGCGCTGAGGGGGCGTCGGAAGGCCGCGACAGCCGTCCGGCGCGACGAGCCGGGCAGCGTGTGTGCTCATGGTCCGCCTCCTAGTCCACCGTCTGCGCTCTATCATACCAAGCGCTTGCTTGGACGGTAGGGCGAACCGGGAAACCATGTCAAGTTCGCATGCCCCACGGCGCGTAACGAGCCGCTGGCGCCCGGTCGCGCACCCCGCCCACCCCGGGCGACCCGTGGGTGGGTGCGTTGACATGGGGGAAATTTCGGGCCTAACGTGACGTTTGTGCCCAAGCGCTTGCTTGATATCCGAGACCGCACCGCGATAGCCGGGGTCGGCTACACCCCCTTCACGAAGGACTCGGGCGTCAGCACCCTCACGCTGGCCTGCCGTGCCGTGCTGGCCGCGCTGGAGGACGCGGGGCTGTCGGTGGACGAGGTGGACGGGCTGGCCACGCACCGCGTCGGTGACTCCGCCGCCCCCACGCTGGTGGCCCCCGCGCTGGGACTGACCGACCTCGCCTGGCATCTCGACCAGTTCGGCGGCGGCAGTGTCTCGCACGCGGTCGTCGGTCAGGCGGTGCTGGCGGTGGCGGCCGGGGTGGCCGAGACGGTGGTGTGCTATCGGGCCATCAACGCCCGTTCCGAGTTCCGCATGGGCGGCACCGGCCGGGGCGTGCCGGCGAGCCCGGAGGTGCAGTATCAAGCGCCGTACGGGTATGTGGCGCCGCCGCAGCAGTACGCCATGTACGCCCGAGCACACATGCTGAAATATGGCACTAAAGCGGAGCATTTCGGGCAACTAGCCGTCACCCAGCGCGCCAACGCGGCCAAGAACCCGCGTGCCCTGATGCGCACCCCCATCACGCTGGACGACTACCTGGCGAGCAGGTGGATCGCGGAGCCGTTCCGGCTGCTGGACTGCTGCCTGGAGACGGACGGAGCCTGCGCCGTGGTCGTCACCACGGCAGAACGCGCCCGCGCTCTCCGCCGCCCCCCGGTGCTGATCTCGGCCGCGGCCTGGGGCGGCGGCACGTCCCACCTCTCGGGCCCGTCCGCCGACCCCACGGTGACCGCGGCCGCCGCACTGGCCCCGCGCCTCTACGCGCAGGCCGGGCTGGGACCGGCGGACATCGACGTGGCCGAGCTGTACGACTGCTTCACGTACTCGGTGATCGTCCAGCTCGAGGACTACGGCTTCTGCGAGAAGGGCGAGGGCGGCCCGTACGTGGCCTCGGGCGCGACGGCGCCGGACGGCCCGCTCCCGGTCAACACCCACGGCGGCTTCCTGTCCGAGGGCTACGTTCACGGCATCAACCACATCGCCGAGGCGGTTTCCCAGCTCAGAGGCGACGCGGGCGACCGCCAGGTGCCCGGGGCCGAGGTCGCGCTGTCCACGGCCCAGCCCGGCTACATCCTGCCGGCCACCTCCGCCCTGATCCTGAGGAGATCATGATGACGGCCTACCGGCCCGAACCCGACCGGGACTCCAGGCAGTGGTGGGAGCGGGTCGCCGGGCAGGAGTTCGCCGTGCAGGAGTGCGAGGGGTGCGGGGCGGTGCGTTTCCCGGCGCGGGCGTTCTGTCCCGAGTGCCGTACGGAGGCGTGGCACTGGCGGGACGTGGAGCCCGAGGGGGTGGTCGAGAGCTGGATCGTCAACCATCAGCCGTTCATGCCGGGGTTCGGGGTGCCGTACGTGGTGGTGATGGTCCGGCTGGCGGCGGTGCCGGGGTGCTTCGTGTACGGGAACTGGTGCGGCGACGGCTCTCCGGAGCGCGGCCGGCGGGTGCGGGCCGCCTACCGCCGGGTCGACGAGCGGTTGACCCTGGTGGACTGGGCGCCGGTGGAGGATGACGGGAATCTGGATGATCATCCGGTCCAGCGCAAATCCTCCCGCTAGTTGACCTTGTTCCGGAAATTGGATTGGTACCGGAAAATCCCACCAGTCCCACCATCACGAAGGGGCCCACAGGTTCGGCTCCGAGGGTTGATGATGATGTCAGAAGGCGTCGACGCGGACGGCTCGGACTGGCGGCGAACGATGACTGATGGGATCTCGGTGACACGCGTGACCTGCGGGTCACGAGTCGCGTTCCCGCCTGCCCGCCGGTCCTCGACGGAACCACCCAGCCGGTCGTGCCGTGCCGTGACGGCGCCCGGCCCCGCACACCGGAGAAGCGTCTCCCTGGACGGGGCCCGGTCGTGGTCGGCGGGTGGGGTCGCCCGTGGCGACCGTAAAAGATGGGGTGTGCCGTTCTGGGCGGCGGCGAGTGCTTCGGGGTCGGCGAGGAACCTTGGTGACGTGCGCATCCGGAGGGCGGCGGGCACCTGGGGATCGGCGAGGACCCGAAGGCCGGCGAGCGCCCGGGAATCGGCGCGGACGGCGGTCACCCACGCGCCTGGGGCGCGGGATCCGCCTGGAAGGGCGCGGCCCCCGCCCATGGCGGGAAGGCGCGAGGCCCTGCGTTGGTCCCTTGGAGGAAAACGCGCCCTGGCGGGCGTGGGGGACCCGCCAGGACGCGCTTCCTGTCCCGTGCGCGACGGCGCCAGGACTCCGGCGAGGGATGGAGTCCTAGACCGTTGGTTCGCGCACGGAGTCGATGGGGGAGTGTGAAAGCTCCCGTTGCCGGTAACGTGCGGCGATGCGTTGAGCTGCACCAACCGGGTCATCAATGGGGTGCGTGACGGGGGCGCCACCCTCCTCATTCCAGACAAAGGATCCGTCATTGCACCACACGGTCAGCTCAGTCAACACCGATAGCTCGCGCACACCGATGCCCATGCTCTGGTAGGTGTGGGTGAACCCCTGGCGACGCAACCCGTAACGCAGTAAACGTGTTGCTTCGCAAGGGGAATGCCAGGGCAGGTACGGCGTACCCGTGCGGACCGGCAACACTGGCCTTCACCCCCTCACCGGCCTTTAGATGGATTTGTACCAACGAATGGATGATGGGCCGGTGGAGGCGGTTCGGTCAAGGGGTTGTGGCCTGCTAGAACCAGATCGTCTAAATTGTTGGAACAAAAGGGGTGAAAGTGGCAAGGTCGGTGCTGTATCAGCAGGTGGCTGCGGAGTTGCGTCGGGCCATCTACTCGGGCGTCCTCGGCCCGGGATCACAGCTGCCGACCGAGGCGCAGCTCATGGAAGACCATGGGGTGAGCAGGAACACCGTAAGGCTGGCCCTGGGAGAGCTCGTCAATGAGGGGCTCGTTACGCGCACGCCGCGGCGCGGAACCGTGGTCAGAGACCGCCGACCGCTGCTGATCTATCCGCAGCGGGAGCTGGAGCCACAACCTTCTGGGGAACTGCGGGAAGCCTTCGCCTATGCCGTGGCGCAGGAAGGCCGCGAGCCAAGCCAGTACATCGAGGTGCTGACGGTTTCTCCCGTCGAGGAGATCGCCAGCAGACTGGAGCTGGCGGACGGGGAATTGGCGGTGGTGCGACGCCGTCTGCGTTTCGTGGACGGCCAGCCGTACAACACCAACGATTCCTACTTCCCCCGTGATCTGGTTGCCGACTCCGAAATCGCCAGACCCGGAGACATCGCGCGAGGGGCGAACCGGGTGCTGGAGGAGCTGGGGCATGCGCAGGTGCGCGTCACCGACGACATCTGGGCCCGTATGCCCAACCAGGAGGAGGCCGAGCGCCTCCAGCTCGAGCTCGGCACACCAGTCATGGTGTATGTCCGAGTTGGATACGACGGGGCCGACATGCCAGTGCGTGTCGCGGTGTCGGTGCTGCCCGCCGACAAACATTTGATCAGATACGAGCTCGATGGCCGCTAACGAGCTCGGTTGAAGGGGTGATCCCGCCGGCTGGGGCCGGGCGCAGCGAGAAATTAGCCGCCTCGCTGGCCTAGGGGAGTCGTGCATACTCCCCTAAATCGCCATTTATCCATATATATCGGGTTGAGGCCCCATTTTCGGCTACGCGCACCATTGCTTCATCACGCTTTGCGTATGCGCGTAAACCCTACGCAACGGGAGTTGTATTATGCACACCAACACGCTTCTTCACCCGCTCGCGCTCCGCAGAGCTGAGCCCGAGGACCTTCCCGGCATACTCACGCTGCTCGCGGACGCCTCCGAGTGGCTCTACTCGCAGGGAGTGCGGCAGTGGCCGCGCGGGGGCTTCGGCCCCGAGCGCATCGTGCCGCTCATCGAGGAGCGGGTGCTGTTCCTGCTCGAAGACGAGCTCAGATACCTGGACCCCGACGAATCGGCCCCGCCGGTGGCCACGATAGCCGTCGACGACAACGCCGACCCCGAGTTCTGGACACTCGACGACGACCCCGGGGCTGCCCTTTATGTCCACAAGCTCGCCGTGGCCCGTCCCTGGTCCGGCAGCGGCCTCGGGGACGCCCTCCTGGACTGGGCCTGCACCTACGCCCACGCGGCCGGGCTGCCGTGGCTGCGCCTGGACTGCGCCAAGGGGAACTGGCGGCTGCAGGAGTACTACCGCAGGCGCGGGTTCCGCCACGTCCGTACGGTGGACCTTCCCCACCGCGCGTCCGGCGCCCTCTTCGAGCGCCCGTCGCGGGACCAGGCCACATCGGCCTTCCGTGACCTGACCATGGCCGAACTCATCTCCGCCTGACACCCCGCACTCATGGCCCCGGTCCCACCGGGATCGGGGCCAAGCGCCCGGGGGCGGCCCACAGGGCACGTGGCGGGCTGCGGGCTTGTCCGGTGGGGCCCGGCAGGGGGTTCCGGTCGCGCGGGCGCTGTGGGAGCGTTTGAGGGCCTGAAACGGGCCCTGCGGCGGCGGGGGAGGCCGTTGGCGGGGACTTTTTGGTGTGATCAGCGGCGGAACGGTGCAGAGCACCATATAACCTCTCCTCCATGACCGGATCCCTGCTCGAGGTGATCGCCCTCAACGTGCGTGACGCCGTGGCAGCTGAACAGGGTGGAGCCGACCGGCTGGAGGTCGTCGCCGACATGGCGGCCGACGGGCTGACCCCTTCCCCGGACACGGTTGCCGCGATCGCCGCGGAGTGCCCTCTCCCTCAGATGGTGATGCTCCGCTGTGACGCCAACTTCATCGCCGACCCCGACGTGCTCGACCGCCTGAGGCGGGACGCCAAGGCGTTGGCGCAGGCGGGGGCGGCGGGGTTCGTGTTCGGGTTCCTCGACGGCTCGGGGAAGGTCGATCTCACGGCGACCGAGGCGCTCATCCACGCCGTCTCGCCGCTCCCGTGGACGTTCCACCGGGCGGTCGATCACGCCGCCGACGTCCAGGCGTCCTGGCGGGCCGTGCGGCTGCTGCCCAACCTGGCCACCGTGCTCACCTCGGGCTCGCCCAACGGGGTGGGGGAGGGGCTGCCGGTGCTGAGGGCGCGCGCCGACGCCGGTGACGGCTCGATCATCCTGGCCGGGGGCGGGCTGAAGCCGGCGCACGTGCCGGCGCTGCTCGACTACGGCATCCGCGCCTTCCACGTGGGCTCCGCCGTGCGGGCGAGCTGGTCCGACCCGGTGGAGTGGCGCCTGGTACGCCAGTGGCGGTCCCTGGTCGAACGCGACTGACCCCGCCCCTCACGTCAGGGCAGGGCCGCGTCCGCGCGCCTGAGAGCGGCCACCAGCGTGCGGATCGTGGCGGGCTCGTCCATGACGCCGCCCCCCGCCTCCCGCTGCTCCTCCCACGCTCTCACCCGCTCCTGGTACGCGTCATAGCGCTCCAGATGGAAGGCGTAAACGGTGGCGAAGCGGCTCACCAGATGGGAAGGATGCATGTCCCACCCCTGGTAGAAGCCGTGCCCCAGCGAATGCCTGACCAGCTCGGCGTGCCGCCGCCACAGCGCGTGCACGTCACGGGTGAGCCCGGAGGCCGGAGAGGCGGCCAGCGACCCGTCCGACAGCTCCACCCTCGTGCCCGCGAACGCCGTCTGCATCACGTGCCGGGCATGGTCGCACGCCGGATGGTCCAGCCGCTGCTCGTGCGGCGGCAGCCCGATCGCGGCCGTGTAGTCGAAGACCCCGAAATGCGCCGCCGCGAGCCGCCCGCCCAGCGACTCCGCCAGGTCCCCGCGCAGGAAGTGCAGCGTCTGCGGCGCCTCCACCTGCATCTCGAACCGCAGCCGCACCCCCAGCTCGTCCTCCAGCCGGGCCAGCACCTCCGTGAACTGACCGAGGTAGGCCTCCATGAGGATCTTGGGAAAGGTCACCGTGAAGCCCGGCGGCAGCTCGCCGGCCCGCCCCATCAGCCCCGAGAGGAACAGGTCGAGCGTGCGCACCGACCGCGCGGGATCCCCGTCGGCGAACGACTTCACCCGAGGCCCCCACCGCCGCGGCAGCGTGCCCGCCGCGTGCATCGTGGCCACCGCCTCGACGGCCTGCGCCACGTGATCGTCCTCCACCAGGTCGGGACGTATGCCGTACCCGTCCTCGAAGTCGATGCGCAGGTCCTCGATCGGCTCCGAGGAGAGCTTCTGGATCACCTTGGGGTGCACGGCGGCGGCCAGCCCGCCGGGCACCCCGAAGACCTCCGCCAGCGCGGCGGGATCGGGCAGATGCGCCTTGACCAGGGACAACGCCTGATCGCGCCACTCGGAGAGTGTGCGGATCGAGAACCGGTCGGCCGGGACGTAGACGGTGTGGACCGGCTGCCGGTCCGCGCCGGCGGAGGGATAGCGGGCCTGCTGGACCCGGTAGGCCTCGTCGAACCCCTCAGGAACGGAACGCACGGAGCATTGCCTCCAGGCCGACCAGCTTGACGCGTTCGCCGCGGCCCAGCGACCTGGCCAGCTCGGCCTCGGCCGCCTCGATCGCCAGCCAGTCGTCGTACGTCACGGGACGCACCCCGCGCGCGGCCAGCAGCGCGTCGATGGCCCCGCCGCTCACCCGCGGGCGATCCGAGAGGTCGGCGAGGAGCGTGCGGACCGTTTCCGCCGCGTCGGACTTGTTGGTGCCGATCACCCCGGTGGGACCGCGTTTGAGCCAGCCTGCCACGTATTCACGCTCGCGCACCCGCCCGGCCTCGTTCGGCACGGTCATGGTCTTCTCCGAGAACGGCACCCCGGGCAGCGGCACGCTCTGGTAGCCCACCGAACGCAGCACCATGCCGACCGGCAGCGTCTCGAACTCGCCCGTGCCGACCACGCGCCCCTCCTCCGACAGGCGGGTGCGTTCGAGCTTGAGGCCCTCCACCCGCTCGGTGCCGAGGATCTCCACGGGCCGCAGCCAGAAGCGCACGTCGAGGCGGCGCGGGCGGCCCACCGGGTTGCGGGCGGCCCACGACTGCAGGACCTTGATGTTGCCCTGGACCTGGCGCGGGAAGTCGACGCCCAGGACGACGGCCTCGTCGGGGCGGACGCAGACGTCGGCGTTGGCCAGCTCGCCCAGCTCGCGCAGCTCCTTCAGGGTGAACTTGGCGTGCTCGGGGCCGCGGCGGCCGATCATGTGGATGGCCTTGACCTGGCTCGCCTCGAGGCGTTCGAGCACGTCGTGCGGCACGTCCGTGGAGCGCAGCTCCTCGTGGGTCTTGGCCAGGACGCGTACGACGTCGACCGCCACGTTGCCGACGCCGATCACCGCGACCTCGGAGCTGTCGAGCGTGAACCGCCCCGGATCGACGTCGGGGTGCCCGCAGTACCAGTTGACGAAGTCGGTCGCCGCCACGCTGCCGGGCAGGTCCTCACCGGGGATGCCGAGCTTCCTGTCGACCATCGCGCCCGTGCAGTAGACGACCGCGTCGTAGGCGCCCAGCAGGTCCTCGACGGAGACGTGCTCGCCCAGCGTCACGCCGCCGAGGAAGCGGACCTCGGGCAGTTCGAGCACTTTCCGCAGGTAGTTCGCGATCGACTTGATCGACGTGTGGTCGGGCGCGACGCCGTACCTGACCAGCCCGTACGGGGTCGGCAGGCGTTCGAGGACATCGACCTCGACGGGCTCGGCCGACTGCTTCACCAGAGCCTCGGCCGTGTAGATCCCGGCGGGGCCCGACCCGATGACCGCCACGTGCAACGCCACGCTGCCTCCTAAGACTCGGTTACACGCGTCCCACCAGATGTAACCGGCCGGTGTGATCCAGGTATCCCCGATCGCCGGTCCGGATGAACCCGTCCCTCGCGAACACCGCATGATCGGTGTTCTTGCCAACGTAGCCGCTCATCACAGCCTCGGAGCGGAGGAGTACCTCGCCTTCGTCCTCATCTGACAGTACGCGTCCGTCGGCGCTCCTGATCGACACGTCCACACCGCCTCGTGGCCTGCCGACACAGACCTCGGCGTCCTCGGGCGGGTCGTCGGGCCGGGTGCCGAGCCCCAGCCCGGCTTCGGGGCAGATGTAGCGGTTGCACACGGGCACGCGGTATCTGTCCCGCAACGCCCTGATCAGCTTGGGCGGGGCGGGCGCGCCGGCGGACAGGACGAGGGCCAGGTCCGGCAGGTCCCCGCCGCAGGCCAGGATGCGCGAGAGCTGGTACGGGGTGCCGTGGAGCACCTCGATCCCGTGCTCGCGGATCACCTTGATCGCGGCGTCCGGGCTCCATTCGGGCAGGACGTGACAGGTCCGCCCGGTCTGCAGGAACATCGGCAGCCGCGTGGCGAACCCGAGCCGGCCCAGCGGATGCGGCACCAGCCGCGCGTCGCCCGTCCCCCAGCGCGTCCCCGCCCCGTGGGCTCTGATCGCCTCCAGCTGCTTGTTGCCGAACACGACCCCTTTGGGCGGTCCCGTCCTGCCCGAGGTGAACGTGATCACGACCGGTCGTGCGGGGTCCGGCGGGAACGGCGGCGGTGGCGGCTCCCGCCTGCACAGGCTCCCGAGCCGGACGGGGCCGCCGCGCTCGATGGGCAGCGTCACCACGTCGAGCCCGGGCAGCGGCGGGAGCACCCCGGGGGCGGTGATGACGATGGCCGGGTCCAGCCGGGCCAGCAGTTCGGGCCGCTCGGTCCCGATGCCGGCCGTCACCGCGTCGATCTTCGCGGCCGCCACGTAGCAGATCACGAACTCGGGCCCGTCGGGGAGGGCCAGCGCCACGACGTCGCCGACGCGCGTCCCCCGATGGGCCAGCCCGGCGGCCACCTGGTCGGAGAGCCGGTCCAGGTCGGCGAAGGTCAGCACGGCGGAGCCGGTGACGACAGCGGCGCGCCCCCCGAATCTACGTGCGGCCTCCCCGGCCAACAGGCGCAACATGGCAGCTCCTGGGGCAGATGGCGCTAATTTGACCCTACCCACCCTGGAGCCCCGGCAGACGTTCTCACCTTGCCGGAGATGGAGTTCACTCCCTCAGGAGAGCCTCGGCCGACGTGCGGAGCGTCGGCTTGTCCACCTTGCCGTTCACGTTCACCGGCAGCGAGTCCACCACCACGACCCGCCTGGGCACCTTGTAGTTGGACATGTTGTCCCTGGCCCAGCCGATCAGCCCCTCCGGATCGACGGCGGCCCCGGGCCGCGGGACGACGTACGCCACCCCCGCCTCCCCCCTGGCCGGGTCCGGCACGCCCACGACCGCCGCCTGCGCCAGCGAACCCTCCCGCAGCAGTAGCGACTCCACCTCGGCCGGCGAGACGTTGAACCCGTTGACGATGTAGAGCTCCTTCTTGCGGTCCACGATGGCCAGGTTGCCCGCCGGGTCCAGCACCCCCACGTCCCCCGTGTGCAGCCACCCGTCGCCGTCCACGACCTCCGCCGTCCGCGCGGGCTCGCCCCAGTACCCCCGCATCACCCCGTAGCCCCGCTGCAGGATCTCCCCGCGCTCCCCGGCCGCGACCTCCTTGCCGTCGTCGTCCACGATCCGCACCTCGATCCCGGGCACGGTCCGGCCGGTGGTGTTGGCGATGACGTCGATGGGGTCCCCGGCGCGGGTCATGGAGACGACCGTGCCCTCCATCAGCCCGTACGCGTTGATCATCCGCTCCAGCCCGACCCGTTCCACCAGCCGCGTGATCAGGCGGGCGGGGACGGCGGCGGCGCCGCAGATGGCCACGCGCAGCGAGGACACGTCCCAGGACCCGCGGTCCAGCTCGTCCAGTATCCGGTGGAAGAGCGTCGGCGGGCCGGCCAGCACCGTGATCCGCTCGGAGGAGATCAGCGACATCACGGCGTCGGGCGTGAAGACGGGGATCGGCATCATCGTGGCCCGGCGCAGGACGCAGGCGATGAGCCCCGCGTTCAGCCCGAACCCGTGGCTGAACGGGGCGACGATCGGATAGCGGTCGCGCTCGTCGAGGGTGACGATCTCGGACCAGTCCCAGTAGCCGCGCAGGACCTGGGCGTGGTCGATCATGACGCCCTTGGGCACGCCCGTGGTGCCCGACGTGGACATGATCTCGCACAGGTCGTCAGGGCGTACGGCGAGCGCCCGCCCCTCGGCCTCCCGGGCGGAGACCCGCGTGCCCAGGGCGCGTAAGTCGTCGGGGCGGTGCAGGCCGGAAAGGGGCGGCAGCAGGTCGGCGAGGGAGGCGGCCGACGGGCCCGCTCCGGTGATGAGCACCTTGGCGCCGGTCTTCTCGATCAGCTGGGCGGCCTCGATGCCCTTGAAACGGGACGAGAGCGGCACGATGACCGCCCCCGCGTCCCAGATCCCGAACGCGTGCCGCACCCAGAACGCCGAGTTCACCCCCCACATCGCCACCCGGTCACCGGGCCCGACGCCGAGGGCGATGAGGCCGCGGGCGATCTCGGCCGCCGAGGCCCGCAGCTCGGACAGTGTCGTCCGCGTGCCGCCCTCGGAGACCACGACGGCGCCGGGGTGGTTGTCTGCCTGGTCGCGAAGCATGCGGGGGAGCGTTCCCCAGTCCGGCATCGTTGCCATGTTGCCCCTAGGTGATGAGAGCGCGGTCCCTTCCGAGGTGGTGGCCGCGCAGGTCGTTCACCGTGCCCGGCGCGGGGCTCTCGGAGACGTCCTGGGCGATCTCCACGTCGATCGAGATGGGCGTCAGCGCCTGGACGGCCTGCTGGATCCGCGACTTCCACATGGGGTTGCGGACCAGGCTCGCCCGGCTGAACGTGACCGTGAGCACGGCCGCGTCCAGCGTCCCCTGGCGGCTGATCGACAGGTCCCAGCCGGACACGCCGTCGACCTTGGACAGCGCCTTCTCGATGCGCGGCAGCGCCAGCCACACGCCTCTGACCAGCACGTGGTCGCCCACCGTATGGGCCGGTGCGGGCATGCCCGCACCGCCCAGTCGGGCGACCTGGCCGGTCCTGAGCACGGTGTCGCCGGCCGCGGAGGTGACGACCAGCTCGGCGAGCTCGGCCGCGGGGTCGGGGGAGTCGTCCTTGGTCAGCGCCGCCAGGCCCAGCACGTCGTCGGCGAGCGGGGTGAGCGGCTCGTCCTCCGACGCCCGCCACGCCAGGGCGCCGCCGGTGAACGGGCTCGCGAACACCTCCGTCACCCTGGCCTCGAACTCTCCCGCCAGGTGGGCGATCGTCCGTTTGGAGGCGATCTCGCCGGTGAGGACGATGTTCCTGATCCCGAGGTCCAGCGGGTCCAGCAGGAACTCCAGGTGCAGGCGGGCCAGGAAGTCCATCGCGCCCGTCGGGGTGCTGACCAGGGTGGAGGCCTTGAGGGCGGTCAGCGCGTGGTGCAGGCGCATCCGGCCGCGCGGGCCCACGTCGGCGACGGCCTCGGCCACGTCGGCCGCGGCGGCCGTCCAGAGCGCGCCGGCGGGTTCGGCGAGTGCCACCACGACGCGCTCGCGCTCGCCGACCCCGCACTCACGCAGGGCCTTCGCGGTCAGCACGTGGTCGCGGGGGTCCAGCGGGACGGCGCTCGACAGGTCGGGGGAGACGAGCAGGAGTCCGGTGGCGGACCGCGCGGCGGCGCCGAGGTCGTCACGGGTGAGCCAGCGGGCCATCAAAGCACCATCTCCGTACGGTCAGGCGTCCGGGGCGTCGGGCGAGGGCGGGCCGTCAACGCGCCACCTCGGTCATGAACAGCGTCATCGAGTCGCAGACCCGGTCATGCGCCAGCCCGCCCACCTGCGCCTGGATGATGAGGTCCGTCGCGCCCGCCTCGGCGATCCTGGCCAGAGCCTTGCGCGAGCCCTCCACGTCGTCGACCACCACCATCAGGTGCTCGCGCAGCGTGGCCATGGACTCGTCGGGCGGCATCCCGGCCGCGAGCTGCCCCAGCACCCGGTGGGTGGCGTGGCGGGCGTCGTAGTAGTCGGGCGGGGTGACGAGGTTGACCTGGCGGCGGATGTACCACAGGACGGCGTCGGCGGCCGAGGCGGTCGCCTCGTCGCGGGTGGGGGCGACGTACCAGGGGATCATCAGGGCGACGCGGCGGCTCGCGGGGTCGAAGCCGTGCTCCGCCAGACATTCCCGATATTTCGTGATGTCGGAGGCCACGTCGTCGATGCCCTTGAGCATCGTCATACCGAGCAGGTTGTACCCGTGCTTGGCCGCCGCCAGATAGCCCTCCAGCGAGGTCGACGCCACCCACACCGGCGGGTGCGGCCGCTGGGCCGGGCGCGGGTAGACGGCCACGTCGGGGATCTCGAAGAACTCGTTCGACCGGCTGATCGGCTCGCCGTCGGCCTGCCAGATGGCCAGCGTCGCCTCCAGCGAGTCCTCCCAGATCTGCCGCGACTTCTCGAACGGCCGCTGGAACGCCTGATACTCCAGGGGCGAGGCCCCCCGTCCCGTGCCGAACTCCACCCGGCCGCCGCTCAGCACGTCCAGCGTGGCGACGCGCTCCGCCGTGCGGATCGGGGACTGGAACGGCAGCAGCACCACGCCGAGCCCCAGATGGATGCGCTCGGTGCGCTGCGAAATGGCGGCCAGGACCAGGTCGGGCGCGGAGGAGTGGGAGAAGCCCCTGGTGAAGTGGTGCTCCACGAACCAGGCCGTGTCGAACCCCAGCCGGTCGCCCAGCACGACCTGGTCGACCACGTTCTGGAAGGTCTGCTGCTCCACTTCGCGGGTGCGACCGCGAACCTCCAGCTCATACCCCAGGCTGATCCGTAGGGACGTCATCGCGCCTCCGAAGTAGTGAACCAAGCGCTCGCTTGGTAGAGCGTATCAGCAGCGAAGACTTGCGGGAAGGGCGCGTGCCCGATCAGAGTGGATGGCTGTGAAGCGAAAGCGCGCGCTGCGGCGGCCTAAGGACGGCCCGTATCCCGATTCCGCCGACGACGACCTCTCGCTCACCAGCGCCCGCAGGTATGAGGCGTTCGGCCGGGTGATGGCCGCGCTGGCGACCGAGGCCGACTTCATCGAGTCGTGCCGCGACCTGACGTGGTGGCGAGGGGCCGATCACAGCTGGCACATCGAGTGGCGCGACGGGCCGTACGCGTCCGAGGTGGCCTCACTGCTGGTCCAGCAGGTGCGCGACCCCGACTACGACGGCCCGCTCGTCACCGAGGCCGGTCCGGGGAGCAGCGGTTCGGCCGTGCTCGACGTGATGGGCGTGCGGTTCGAGCTGCGCGCCATCGACCCGATCGGGCGGGCCACCGTACGGGAGCGGCCCGGCTTCTGGCGCCTGGCCGAAGCCCTCGACACCACCCGCCGCACCAACACCCGCCACCCCTGGGAAGAACTGCTCGGCGGCTGACCCCGCCGCGACTACTTCCAAAGGGACCTTCGCCGAAGTGCGGCGGGATGCGGGAGCGCTAGGCGAGGGCGTGGGCCGCCAGGCGGGCGCGATGGGCTTGCGGCGGCCCGAAAAGCTGCGCGTCCGAGGTGGCCCGCTTGAGGTAGCGGTGCGCAGGATGCTCCCAGGTGATCCCGATCCCGCCGTGCACCTGGATGTTCTCGCCCGCCGCCGCCAGATACGCCTCCGTGCAGTACGACCCCGCGATCGCCGCGTACACCTCGTCGACCGCCGCCGCCCCCGCCGCCGACCTGGCCGACTCCACCGCCAGCAGCAGATCGGCGAGCTTGTGCTTGATCGCCTGGAACGACCCGATCGGCCGCCCGAACTGCCGCCGCCGCTTCGCGTGCTCCACCGCCATCTCCAGGCACCGCTGAGCCCCGCCCACCTGCTCGGCGGCCAGCGCGGCGATCCCGAGGTCGCGTACGCGGGGCCACGAAGAGCCGTCGCCGAGCCGCCGTGCCGGGGTGTCCTGGAAGGAGAGCTCCCGCAGCGGCCGGCTCTCGTCCATGGTCCGGTACGTCCTCGCCCGGGTGGGCACGGCCGCCACCAGCAGCCCGTCCACGTAGACCAGCGCCAGCTCGCCCGCCAGCGCGTACGGGACCACGCCCGTGAGCAGGCCGGACTCCAGCCGGAGGGCACCCTCGCCCGGCGGCACCACGGTCGCGGTCGTGGCGCCGTCGGCCAGCGCCGGGAGGAGGTCGTACGCCCCGCTCGCCGTGAGCGCCTCGACGGCCATCACCGCCGTCTGCAGGAAGGGGTGGGGCGACAGCGCCCGGCCCAGTTCCTCGCTCACGGCGGCCATTTCGGCTGGACCGCATCCCGCGCCGCCGTGTTCCTCGGGGATCAGCAGCCCCGCGATTCCCACGTCGTGCGCGAAAGCCTGCCATGGTGCGTCCGGCCGGTCGGCGAGGTAGTCGCGGACGACGGCGCGGAGCTCATCGGGGAGTGCCACGAACCCATGCTAACCAAGCGATTGTTTGTTTTTGCATTCAGGTTGCCCAAATTTGCCTTTTTTGTACAGTCACATAATCTGGCACTGGTCATCCCAAGGGTTACCCGGGGGAGGGTTGACCAGGGAAATGGATATGGACGACACCAGCATCGACTACGCCGACCTCGCCGAGTACGACCGGCGACAGCGCGGCATCGAACGTCACCTTCTGTCGGCTTTCTTCGGAGGACTCGCCGTCGGGCTCGTCGGCATGCTCCTCGCCGGCAAGGGTCCCGCCTGGGTCGGTCAGATCTACGACCCGTACGTCTACCTCGGCCTGTCGCTGGCCGTGGGCGCCACGGCGTCGGGGTTCGGGTGGGCGTTGCTGACGACGTTCCTGGCCGTGGCGTCCACGCTGGTCGCGGCCATGGGCACGAGCGCGCTGAGCGGCAGTATGGCCTTCGACGTCGTCGGAGGCAGCGCCGCCGGGCTCAACTGGACGCTCGCCCTGCTCGTCGCTCTGGGCCTGCTGGCGTTCACCACCCGCAGGGAGGACGTCTGGGGCGACCTCGCGGCGGGCGCGGTCGGCGCGGCGCTGATCGCGGACGTGGTGGACCGGGCGACGCCGGGGTTCATCGACAGTGAGCGGTCCTTCTGGCCGGTCCCGGCGCTGTTGATCGGGTTGCTGTCCGTCGCGCTGGTGTTCATGCTGCGCAGGAACGCCTGGGGCCGGGTACGCGCGCTGGCGCTGTCGGCGGTGTTCTCCGCTCTGTTCACGGCGTTTCTGGCCGCCTTCGTGTCCGGCTGGATCCCGTTGACGGTCTGAGTCCTGCGGGACCTGTGGATAAGCTCGCGCGCGGCGGCACCCGGAGTCGATAGCCTGTAATCCTTCACATCCAGGTTCGAGCAAGGAGTAGCCGTGTTGCTGCGCATGTCGTCGTTGTTTCTTCGCACCCTGCGGGACGACCCGGCAGACGCGGAAGTGCCGAGCCACAAGCTCCTGGTCCGCGCCGGCTACGTTCGCCGGGTGGCACCCGGCATCTACTCCTGGCTGCCCCTCGGCAAGATGGTGCTGGAGAACGTCGCCAGGATCGTCCGCGAGGAGATGAACCGGATGGGCGGTCAGGAGGTGCTCTTCCCCGCTCTGCTGCCCCGCGAATACTACGAGGCCACCGGCCGCTGGACCGAATACGGTGACACGCTCTTCCGGCTCCAGGACCGCAAGGGCGCCGACTACCTCCTCGGCCCCACGCACGAGGAGCTCTTCACCGACATGGTCAAGGGCGAATACTCCTCGTACAAGGACTATCCGGTCACCCTCTACCAAATCCAGACCAAATACCGCGACGAGGCCCGGCCCAGGGCGGGCATCCTGCGCGGGCGCGAGTTCCTGATGAAGGACTCGTACTCGTTCGACCTCGACGACGACGGGCTCAAGCACTCCTACGAGCAGCACCGCGACACCTACATCCGCACGTTCGACCGGCTCGGCATCGACTACAAGATCGTGTTCGCCCAGTCGGGGGCGATGGGCGGGTCGGCGTCGGAGGAGTTCCTGGCGCCCACGCCCACAGGCGAGGACACGTTCGTGGCCTGCCACTCGTGCGGCTACGCGGCCAACGCCGAGGCCGTCGTCACGACCGCGCCCGCCGCCCGTCCGGTCGAGGACGCGGCGCCGCTGCAGGTCATGGACACGCCCGACACCCCGACCATCGAGACGCTGGTGTCGTACGTCAACGAGCACCATGGCCTGTCCGTCACCGCCGCCGACACGCTCAAGAACGTGGTGGTCAAGGTCACCACGCCGGGCTCCGACAAGGTCGAGACCCTGATCATCGGCGTGCCCGGAGACCGCGAGGTCGACTTCAAGCGCCTGGAGGCGGTGCTGGCGCCCGGCGAGCCCGCCATCTTCGAGGCCGCCGACTTCGCCAAGCACCCCGGGCTCGTACGCGGCTACATCGGGCCGCAGGTCCTGAGCTCGCTCGGCATCCGCTACCTCGTCGACCCCCGGGTCGTCACCGGCACGTCCTGGGTGACCGGCGCCAACGAGCCGGGCAAGCACGCCGCCAACGTGGTGGCCGGGCGCGACTTCACCCCCGACGGCACGATCGAGGCCGCCGAGGTACGCGCCGGCGACCCCTGCCCCCGGTGCGGCTCCGGCCTGTCCATCGACCGCGGCATCGAGATCGGCCACATCTTCCAGCTCGGCCGCAAGTACGCCGACGCCGCCGGCCTCGACGCCCTGGGCCCCGACGGCAAGCCGATCCGCATCACGATGGGCTCCTACGGCATCGGCGTCTCCCGGGCCGTGGCGGTCATCGCCGAGCAGGCCCACGACGCGCTCGGGCTCGTGTGGCCCCGCGAGGTCGCTCCCGCGGACGTGCACATCGTCGGGACCGGCAAGGAAAACCAGGTGGAGGCGGCTCTGGAGCTGGGAGCCGAGCTGGAGTCGCGCGGGGTGCGGGTGCTCGTGGACGACCGGCCCTCGGTTTCGCCGGGGGTGAAGTTCAAGGACGCCGAGCTGCTGGGGCTGCCGACCATCGTGGTGGTCGGGCGCGGGCTGTCGCAGGGGGTCGTGGAGCTTCGGGACCGGGTCTCCGGTGAGAAGTCGGAGATCCCCCTGTCCGAGGCCGCCGACCGCATCATCGCCGCCCTCGCCTGACCCACGCCTTCGCGCCGGGCCCCACGGGGCTCGGCGCGCCTTCGGGGCACCCTTGGAGGCGAGGCGCCCTCGAACACCACCCACCGCGGCCGGCGATGCGCCCTCGGGTGGGGTCGTGCGCCGGGTAGGGATGCGCCCTCGGGAGCCGATGCGCCGGGGGCGGTGACGTGCCTCCGGAGACGTCGGGCTCCGGCTCGCGGGGCTCCGGGCCCGGGAGGGGATGTCGCTTCTTGGTGCGACGCCGCTTCTTGGGGGCGACGCCGCGCCCACCTCCCGCCACCACGACGTGCCGGGCGCTGTCGTGATGAGCACCGCTCACGTGGTTGGCCGCCGTCCATGTGCGCCGGGCTCCGCCGCACGCCGTCCCGCCGACGCGGCGCGTTTGGGGGGGTCTCCCCACGGTTGCTGCGATTGGGGACGTCTCCCACTGCGATGCCGCGTTGCGTCGTACCGACCAGCGCCCCATCGCGCCGCAGCCACCGCCACCGCCGTCGCGCCCCGTTGCGCCGTCCCGCTCCGCTTCCGGTGGACGGCGCTTCCCTTGAACGGCGCTGTGGTCGGACGTCGTCGCGTGCCGTTCCGACGAGGTGATGCGGGGGAGGCACGCGAGTGACGGGCTCGAGGTATCAGGCGATGGGCACGGGGGTTTTGGTGCGGCGGCGGAGCAGGGGTGGGCCGATGAGGCAGGCGATTGCGATGAGCAGGATGGCCAGGGAGACCGGGCGGGTGACGAAGATCGAGGGGTCGCCCTCGCTGAAGGCCAGGGCGCGGCGGAACTGGACCTCCATCAGCGGCCCCAGCACCGCTCCCAGGATCAGCGGCGCCACCGGGTACCGGGCCCGGTGCAGGATCCAGCCCAGCAGCCCGAACCCGTACGCCACCAGCACCTCGAAGACGCTCTGGGAGATCGAGTAGACCCCCAGCGTGGCGAAGGTCAGGATGGCGGCCGTGAGGAGGGCGGCGGGGACGGTGAGGAGCTTCACCCAGACCCGGATCAGCGGCAGGTTGAGCACCAGCAGCATCACGTTCCCGATGTAGAGGCTGGCGATCAGCGTCCACACCAGCACCGGTTGCTGGTCGAAGAGCTGAGGCCCTGGCTGCACGTTGTAGATCTGGAACGCGATCAGCAGCATGCTCGCCGTAGCCGATGTCGGGATGCCCAGCGTCAGCAGCGGCACCAGGACCCCCGAGAACGCCGCGTTGTTGGCCGCCTCGGGCCCGGCCACGCCCTCGATCGCACCCTGGCCGAACTCCTCCTTGTGCTTGGACAGCCGCTTCTCGACGTTGTAGCTCAGGAACGTGGGAAGCTCGGCGCCCCCGGCGGGCAGCGATCCGATCGGCAGGCCGAACAGGGTCCCGCGCAGCCAGGGCTTCCACGACCTGCGCCAGTCCTCGCGGGTCATCCCCACTTTCCCGGAGACCGCGACCGGAGGTTGCGCCGGCTGGTGCCGGGAGGCGGCCGTGGAGATGGCCTCCGCCACCGCGAACAGTCCCACGGCGACCGCCACCACCGACAGCCCCTCGTAGAGGTCCGGCACGCCGAACGCGAACCGCGGCTGCCCGGTCATCTGGTCGATCCCGACCATCCCGATCGTCAGGCCGAGGAACAGGCTCGACAACCCCCGTACGATCGAGTCCCCCATGAGCGAGGTCACCGTCACGAACGCGAGCACCATGATCGAGAAGTACTCGGCCGGCTGGATCAGCTTGGCGATGTTCGACATGCCGGGGGCCAGGAACGTGATGACGACCGTCGAGATCGTGCCCGCCACGAACGACCCGATCGCCGCCGTGGCCAGAGCCGCCCCCGCCCGGCCGCGCCTGGCCATCGGATAACCCTCGAGCGTCGTGGGGATCGAGGCCGTCTCGCCCGGGATGTTGAGCAGGATCGCGGTCGTCGAGCCGCCGTACATGCCGCCGTAGTAGATCCCGGCGAACATCACGAACGCCCCCACCGGATCGAACACGAACGTCAGCGGCAGCAGCAACGCGATCGTCGTGGCGGGCCCGAGCCCGGGAAGCACGCCGACCAGCGTGCCGACGGTGACGCCGAGCATGGCGAGCAGCAGGTTCTGCAGGCTCAGCGCGTGGCCGAAGCCGTCCAGCAGGTTGCCGAGCACGTCCATCTCAGATCGCCAATCTGACCAGGCCCGGCGGCAGCGAGATGCCGAGGAGCCGGTCGAACAGGAAGTACGTGGCCAGCGCCAGCGCCAGCCCCACGAGCACGTCGCGCACCAGCCTCCTGCTGCCCAGCACCCTGGCGACGGCGACGAAGAAGGCGGTGGTCGCCTGCCAGTAGCCGGCCGGGACCAGGAGGATCGCGTAGCCGGCCAGGCTGCCGATCAGGAGGAGGACGGAGGGCCAGTGCGGCTTCTCCGCCACCTCAGCGCCGGCATCGGTGGTGGCGGGGGCCGGCTCCCGCGTACCCGGTCTGAAGGCCTGGACGACCCCGATGACCGACACCACCGCCAGCCCGATCCCCACCAGCAGCGGGAACGCGCGCGGCCCCACCGCCTGGTAGCCCTCGCCCTGCGGGATCGCGAACGCCTGGGCCAGCACCACCACGGCCGCCGCCAGGAAGCCGAGCGAGACGATCCGCTGGGTCACTTGCCGAGCCCCAGTTCGCCCAGGATGGTGGTGACCTGGGTTCGCTGCTGGGCCAGCACCTGGCCGAACTGGTCGCCCGGCTGCCAGTCCTCGACCCAGTTGTTGCGCTCGAGCACCTTCTTCCAGCAGGGGGTCTGGCGCACCTTGTCCAGCAGTCCGATGACGTCCTGCTGCTGCTCCTTGGTCAGCCCGGCGGGAGCGAGCACGCCGGCCAGCGTGGAGATCGCCGCGTTGGACAGGCCGAGCTCCTTCATCGTGGGCGCGTCGATGCCCGCGACCCGCTGCTCGGAGTCCACCGACAGCACCCGCAGCTCGCCCGCGGAGATCTGCGCGCGCAGCTCGGCGACGGTGTCGATGCCGGCCGTGGCGGCGCCGCTGAGCAGCAGGTTCAGGGACTCACCGCCGCCCGCCGTGGGCACGAAGTTGACGTCCTTGGCGGCGACGTTCCGCTCCTTGGCGAGGCCCGCCACCGTCATCTGGCCGGGCCCGCCGAGCGAGCCGCCCGTCCACTTGACGCTGTAGGGCTTGGCCTCCATGGCGTCCAGCAGCGACTTCAGATCCTTGTACGGCGACTTCGCCGCCACCACGATCGCGGTCGGCCCCCGGCTCAGCCCGGCCACGGGGGTGAGGGTGGCCAGGTCGACCGGCGACTTGTTGTTCACGATGCCGCCCAGCATGGTCACGCTGTCCATGACCATGAGCTGGTACGGGTCGCCCTTCTTCTTGGCGAACTGGGCCAGCCCGATGGTGCCGCCCGCGCCGGGCACGTTCGTGACCGTGGTGTCCACGTCGGCCACCTTGCACTCGCTGAGTGAGCTGGCGATGCCGCGCGCCCGCGTGTCCCAGCCGCCGCCGGGGCTGCCCGGCGCCATGATCGCCAAGGGCTTGCTGGGATAGCCGCCACCCGAGTCGGTGGCCTCGCCCACGGCGCAGCCGCTGAGCGTCACGGCCACCGCGGCGGCGGCCAACAGCTTGATCTTCATGATGACTCCCGGGGGGTGAGGATCGATGCGAAGAAGTCCTTGACCGGCTCGAGCACCGACATAGGGTCGTGACCCACGCCAGGCACGACGTCGAACCGCACGTCGATGCCATGGGCCGCGAAGTTGTCGCGCAGCGCCTTGAGCCGTTCGATGCGGGTGACCCCGTGGGCGTCGGCGCCGTCCATCCAGTTGGAGTCGCCCTGGTTGTTGATCTCCCAGGTCTCCACGTCCGCACTGCCTACGACCATCTGCACCGGCACGTCACGAAGCTCCTCGAATCTGGGAGCGCTGCCGAACTCCTCCTCGAACCCCTCCAGCCCGATCCACCACGGGCTGCTGTGATCGATGTACGTTATCCGCCCTGGTGCACCGATTGACAATCCGGTGAGCCGGTCGGGGTGCAGGTAGGCGAAGCGGTGCACGAACTGGCCGCCGCCCGAGAACCCGTGCAGGAGGAACCGCTCGGTCCGTACGTTGAAGCGCTCGCCGATCTCCTCGACCATGGCCAGCAGCGCGTGGTCGAAGCGGATGTCGCCGTACTTGAGGAACTTGAAGCTGTGCAGGTCGTAAGGGTCGTCGCCGACGCCGGCGGGGAAGAGCGGGGCCAGGACGAGGCAGCCGTGCTTCTCGGCCCACTCGGCGAAGTTGTCCCGGTACTGCGGGCCGCGCCGTCCCGTGCCGTGCTGCAGAACCGCCAGCGGCAGGGGAGCGCCGTCCTGGTCGTGCGCCGACGGGACGTACAAGCAGTAGGAGAACCTCTGGTCGTACCTCGACGCGAATACGGTCGTCGCACCCGCCGAATAGAAGCCGGTCGGATGCTTGACCACGTGCAGTTCCTCAGCCATGACGCCACAGCCTGGGCAAACGCCGGGTGACTCTCAAGCAGATTGTCGTCAACGCGGTAATGTGCAGGGTGGCCGTCACGCTCCTCCTCGACTCCCCCGGCACCGGATCCGTCGCCGTCCAGCGCTCGCCGCTGGCCGAGCTGTGCGCCTGCCTCCACGTCCTCGACGAGCCCGGCCACCACCCCGGCAGCGCGAGCTGGGTGGCCAGGGCGCACGCCGGGCTGGACAGCGAGCTGCTGGCCACGGCCGCCGCCTGGGCGCCGCTCTGGAGCGCCTTCCGCGCCCGCTACCTGCTGCCGCTGTCGGCGGGGCCGGCGCGTACGCTGGCCGGCGAGCTGCGGGAGGTGGCCGGGCTGCCCATCGGCGACTTCGTGGCGATGACCGTGCAGGCCCTCATCGGCAAGAACGACACCGAGCTGGCGCCCAGGCTCAGTGACGAGGTGCTGCAGCGGCTGCGGCTGATCTCCACCAGCCGCATGGAGATCGGCGCCCGGCTGCGCGCCGACCCCGAGGCGTTCCGCGGCGAGCTGCTCGGCTTCCTCGCCGACTTCGCCGCCGCGGCCTTCGACGCCGAATGGCCGTCGCTGCGGCCGGCCCTCGACCGCGACCGCGCCGAACGCGTACGCGACCTGCACCGGCGTGGCGCCCTGGTCCTGGCCGACCTCCCGACCGCGTCCACGTCGTCCGGCGCGCGAAGGCCGCTGCGCATCGTGTTCGACAAGCTCTACAACGCCACCGCCCGCGTGGACGAGGGGCGGCCCTGCCTGCTCGTCCCGACCGTCCACGGCCGGCCGCACTTCGTGATCAAGCACTATCCCGGCTACCCGGTCGTCATCCAGTACAGCGCCGACGGCGCCACCACGCCGACGCTGGAGACGGCCAGGCGCCGGCTCGCCGCGCTCCAGGATCCGACCAGGCTGCGGCTGGCGTACGCGATCCTGCGCAACCCCGTCGCCACCTCCGAGCTGGCCATCCAGCTCGGCATGACCGCTCCCCAGGTCTCCAGGCACCTGCGCAGGCTCAGGGAGGCCCAGCTCGTGCACACCCACCGGCGCGGCTCGGTCGTCTACTACCAGCTCGACGCCGACGCCGTCGAACGCCTCGGCCCCGACCTGCTCTCCGTCCTCTACCGGTGAAGAGCCCGCGCAGTGCGGAGGGTCAGCCGCCC
This sequence comes from Nonomuraea sp. NPDC004186, assembly GCF_053603495.1. Lineage (NCBI taxonomy): Bacteria > Bacillati > Actinomycetota > Actinomycetes > Streptosporangiales > Streptosporangiaceae > Nonomuraea > Nonomuraea sp. NPDC004186. Next base: position 81,272 of record NZ_JBSGFQ010000038.1, read on the forward strand.
TCCTGCGACGCCGAGGGCGACGAGGGCGGGGACGGGGGCGGCGCCGCCGCGGGCATGCCGGGGAAGGCCGGGGGCTGGGCGGGGCGGAAGGCGTACGAGCGGGTCGTCGCCTCCTGCATGGCCTGCGCGGCGTAGCGGCGCAGCGAGACGTCCTGCGCGGCGGCCAGCTCGAGGTAGGCGGCCGTGACGCCGGTCTCCAGATGCACCGCCAGCTTGACCGCCAGCGCCGGCCCAGAGGGGAAGAACGGCAGCGCGTAGGACGCGTCGGGCTCGGCCGGCCGCCCGCCGCGCGCCGTGATCAACGTGCGGAGCTGGTCGCGCTGCGTCCGGTGGGCGTCGAAGGCCTCGCTCATCCTGGCCCGCAGCGACCCCGACGTCCGCGCCCCCAGCAGCCCGTACGCGAACAGCACGGCATGCTCGGCGGCCAGAGCCTTGCGGAGTTTCTCGACGTCGTCGGGGTTCACAGCGACCTCGGCAGGGCGAGTACGTGGGCGGCCTCGCAGGCCCCGATGCTGGCGATGAGCTGGGCCACGCCCGGTGAGACGCGGTCGAGCTGGCGGATCCGCAGGGCTGCCGCCTTGCGCTCCAGATCGCGCAGGCGCGACAGGGACGGCTTGGGGGAGGAGGTCGGGGTGGAGGTGGCGGTGACAGGCGGGGCCGAGGCCACGGTGACGTATTTGCGAAGCTCGTTCACGTGGGCCTGGTGACGATCACGGAACGGCACCAGTTTCTGCGCCCCGCCGGAGATCAGCGCCGAATAGAGCGCGATCGTCCGCTCCTTCTCCGCGATCAGGTCCTTCAGCAGCGTGGTCTCAGGGGAGTCGGAGGCCCGGACGGACGGCTGCGGCGGGCCGGTGGCGCTGCAGGCGGTGAGAGCGGCCGCTCCGCCCGCCAGCAAGGCTCGCCGGGAGAGGTGACGCGGGCGCACGGGCTAGAACCTCCAGTGACGGTGGAGCCGACCGACGGAAAGCCGCCCATGGGCAGGCGCACCCGATCGACGCCGCGGCGGCGGGCCCTTCGGGGGCTTTCTCGTCGGTAGCATCGTACGGGCTGGTGCCCGCGATCGCTGTCAGGCGACGCTCCGCCATTCGACCATGACGAGTGGCGCTCTTTCCGTGCCCCCATACAGATAGGGTGTCAACTGTCGTCGCTGGCTGAGCGGCCAGACGGCGGAGAGCCAGAGGCGAGGTCCGCCCGGCTGAGACATGACAATAGGGGAGGTCGATATGGGCAGCGCATCACCCCGCGACCACCTGATGAAGCTCCTTGAGCCTGTGGTCAGCGCGGAGGGCCTCGATCTTGAGGACATCACGGTCACCCAGGCCGGCAAGAGACGGCTGCTGCGCGTGATCGTCGATCGCGACGGCGGCGTGAGCCTCGACGACGTGGCCGACGTGAGCCAGGCGGTCTCCACGGCCCTCGACGACGACGACTCGATGGGCCAGGCGGCCTACACGCTGGAAGTCTCCTCGCCGGGCGTCGACCGCCCGCTCACCGAGCCACGCCACTGGCGCCGCGCCGCGAAACGCCTGGTGAAGGCCGAGATGCGAGACGGCACCGTGGTGGAGGGCCGCATTCTGGCCGCGGACGAGGCCGGTGTCGACCTCGACGTCGAGGGCGCCGCACGCAGACTTGATTACGAGGACCTGACCCGGGGACGGGTACAGGTGGAGTTCCGCCGGATCGACGACGTCGACGGCGACGAAGGCTAAGGGGGAGCCGTCGTGGACATCGACATGAGCGTCCTGCGCAGCCTCGAGCGAGAAAAGGACATCTCCTTCGACCTGGTCGTCAAGGCGATCGAGGACGCGCTGCTGATCGCCTACTTCCGCACCGACGGCGCCGCCTCCAAGGCGCGCGCCCAGCTCGACCGCAGCAGCGGCCACGTCACGATCTGGGCCGCCGAGCTGGACGAGGATGGCGAGGTCGTCAGGGAGTACGACGACACGCCCAGCAACTTCAGCCGGATCGCCGCCACCACCGCCAAGCAGGTCATCCTGCAGCAGCTGCGCGACGCCGAGGACGAGATCAACTTCGGCGAGTTCGCCAGCCGCGAGGGCGAGCTGGTCTCCGGCGTCATCCAGCAGGGCAAGGACCCGCGGGTGGTGCTGGTCGACCTCGGCAAGATCGAGGCCGTGCTGCCGCACCCCGAGCAGGTCCCCGGCGAGGACTACGTGCACGGAGAGCGCATCCGCGCCTACGTCGTGCAGGTGAAGAAGGGCCACAAGGGCCCCTCCGTCACCTTGTCGCGCACGCATCCCGGGCTGGTGAAGAAGCTGTTCGCGCTGGAGGTGCCCGAGATCGCCGACGGCACCGTGGAGATCGCCGCGGTGGCGCGCGAGGCGGGCCACCGTACGAAGATCGCGGTCAGGTCGCGCAAGCCCGGCGTCAACGCCAAGGGCGCCTGCATCGGGCCGATGGGCTCGCGGGTGCGCAACGTGATGACCGAGCTGCACGGCGAGAAGATCGACATCATCGACTGGTCGGAAGATCCGGCCGAGTTCGTGGGGAATGCTCTGTCACCAGCGCGTGTTTCCCATGTCGAGGTGCTCGATCTCGAGGGGCGCGTCGCACGGGTGACCGTGCCCGACTACCAGCTTTCGCTGGCCATCGGGAAAGAGGGCCAGAACGCCCGGCTTGCCGCGAGACTCACCGGATGGCGGATCGACATCCGGCCGGATACTCAGGCCGAAGATGCCGCCGGTTCCGTAGATGCGTCAACACGGTAAGCTGGAATATGGTGGCCAAGCGACCCCACAGCGCACCTGTGTGGGCTGCAGGGTTCGTACGGCTAAGTCCGAGCTGCTCCGTCTGGTGCGGGTCGAGGACCATGTGGTCCCTGACCTGCGAGGACGGCTTCCTGGCCGCGGTGCATCGCTGCATCCGTCCTTGAGCTGTCTGGAGCTTGCCGAGCGTCGCCGAGCGTTTCCGCGCGCTTTCCGCGTGGCGGGGCCGCTTGACGTCTCGCGCGTGCGGGCGCAACTGGAGGGAGACCACGCAAATGTCATGTAGGACGCCGAGTTGATGGGCGGAGTCAGATTGCTATGAGCGCCTGATGAGCACGCGGCGATGAAGACGTCAAGTTAGCGACGGTCCGGACGGCATAGCCAGCCTCCCGGGCCGAGTAAGGGAGTGCAGTGGCGAAGGTCCGGGTATACGAGCTCGCTAAGGAGTTCGGCGTAGAGAGCAAGGTCGTCATGGCCAAGCTCCAGGAGATGGGAGAGTTCGTCCGTTCGGCGTCCTCGACCATCGAGGCGCCGGTGGTCCGCAGGCTCACCGAAGCTCTGGGCGCATCGAAGGGTGGGCCCTCCAGAGGCGGCGGACAGCCGTCCAACAGGCCGCAGCCGCCCAAGGCTGCTCCCCGGCCGGCAGAAGGCCAGGCCGGTAACGGCGCCGCGCAGGCGCCGGTCCCCTCAGCCCCGCGTCCGGGGCCGGGCCCCAGGCCCGGTCCGGGTCCGCGTCCGGGTCCAGCGGGCGGCGGTCAGCCGCGCCCGCCGGTGCCCATGCCTCACCAGCAGCTGCAGCAGCCCGAGGCTGCTCGCGGTGAGACGTCCGGGGCTCCTCAGGCACGGTTCGAGAGCGGCGCGCCCGCGCGCCCGACTCCGGGTCCGCGTCCCGGCCCTGGTGGTGGTGGCGGCGGTGGCCGTCCCGGCCCCAAGCCGGGTCCCGCGCCCCGTCCGGGCCCCAGGGACGGCGGCGGCGATCGGGGCGACCGGCAGGCGCCGCGTCCCGGCGCGCCCACCGGTGGCGGTCCCCGCCCCGGTCCGGGTCCCAAGCCGGGCCCGCGTGGTCCGCGTCCCGGTAACAACCCGTTCTCCTCGACCGCCAGCGGCATGGGCCAGTCCCGTCCGCCGCGTCCCGGCGGCCCGCGCGACGGCGGCGGTCCCGACCGCCGCGAGCGCCGCGACGGCCCGCCGCGCGACGGCGCGATGCCGCGCCCGCCGCAGGGCCGCGGTGGCACCGGTGACGCCGGTCCCCGTCCCGGTCCGCGTCCGGGCCCGCCCGGTGCGGGCGGTCCGCGTCCGGGTCCCGGTGCGGGTGGTCCCCGTCCCGGCGGTCCGCGTCCCAACCCGATGATGATGCCGCAGGGTCGTCCTGCCGGTCCCGGTGGTGGCGGCGGTGGCCGTCCCGGCGGCGGCGGCGGTGGCGGTCGTCCCGGTGGTGGCGGCGGTGGCCGTCCCGGTGGTGGCGGCGGCGGTCGTCCCGGTGGCGGCGGCGGCTTCGCCGGTCGTCCCGGCGGCGGCGGTGGCACCGGCCAGCGCACCGGCACCGGTGGTCCCGGTGGCGGCGGCGGCGGTTTCGCCGGTCGTCCCGGTGGCGGCGGTCGCGGTCGCGGCGGCGGCACCGCGGGAGCCTTCGGGCGTCCCGGCGGCCGTCCGGCCCGCGGGCGCAAGTCGAAGCGGCAGAGGCGCCAGGAGTTCGACAACATGTCGGCGCCGGCGATCGGCGGTGTGCAGGTCGCTCGCGGCAACGGCGCGACGATCCGCCTTCCGCGCGGCGCGTCGCTGTCCGACTTCGCCGACCGCATCGGCGCGAACCCCGCCTCGCTCGTGCAGATCATGCTGCACCTCGGCGAGATGGTGACCGCGACGCAGTCGGTGAGCGAGGACACGCTGCAGATCCTCGGCACCGAGCTGGACTACAACATCCAGGTCGTCAGCCCGGAGGAGGAGGACCGCGAGCTTCTCGAGGCCTTCGACATCGAGTTCGGCGAGGACGAGGGCGACGAGGACGACCTCGCCGCGCGTCCGCCGGTCGTGACCGTCATGGGTCACGTCGACCACGGTAAGACCAAGCTGCTCGACGCCATCCGCAAGACCAACGTGGTGGCGCGCGAGGCGGGTGGCATCACCCAGCACATCGGTGCTTACCAGGTCGCCGCCGAGCACGAGGGCATCGACCGGAAGATCACCTTCATCGACACCCCGGGTCACGAGGCGTTCACCGCCATGCGTGCCCGAGGCGCCAAGTCCACCGACATCGCGGTGCTGGTGGTCGCGGCCGACGACGGTGTGAAGCCGCAGACGATCGAGGCTCTCAACCACGCCCAGGCGGCCGACGTGCCGATCGTGGTCGCGGTCAACAAGATCGACAAGGAGGGCGCGGACCCCAACAAGGTGCGGGCCCAGCTCACCGAGTACGGTCTGGTGGCGGAGGAGTACGGCGGTTCCACGCTGTTCGTCGACATCTCGGCGAAGAACGGCACGGGCATCGACAACCTCCTCGAGGCCATCCTGCTGACCGCGGACGCCGAGCTCGACCTGCGGGCCAACCCGACGATGGACGCCCAGGGCATCGCGATCGAGGCGCACCTCGACCGTGGCCGCGGCCCCGTCGCGACCGTCCTGGTCCAGCGCGGCACGCTGCGCGTCGGCGACTCCATCGTCTGTGGCGAGGCCTTCGGCCGCGTCCGGGCGCTGCTCGACGACAACGGCGAGCCGGTCGACGAGGCCACGCCGTCCCGTCCCGTCCTGGTGATGGGTCTGACGGCCGTGCCGAGCGCCGGTGACAACTTCATCGTCGTCACCGACGACCGGATGGCCCGCCAGATCGCCCAGCAGCGCGCGGCGCGCAAGCGCAGCGCCGACATGGCGAAGTCGAGCCGTCGCCGCAGCCTCGAGGACATCTTCAAGGACCTCGAGAAGGGCAGCGTCGACGAGCTCAAGCTCATCATCAAGGGTGACGTGTCCGGTTCGGTCGAGGCCCTGGAAGACGCTCTGCTCAAGATCGACGTCGGCGACGAGGTCAGGCTCCGTGTCCTGCACCGCGCGGTCGGCGCGATCACCGAGTACGACGTCAACCTGGCCGTGGCCGACGACAACGCGGTCATCATCGGCTTCAACGTCCGCCCCGAGCCTCGGGCGCGCGACCTGGCCGAGCGCGAGGGCGTCGACATCCGCTACTACTCGGTCATCTACCAGGCGATCGAGGAGATCGAAGCGGCGCTCAAGGGCATGCTCAAGCCCGAGTTCGAAGAGGTCCAGCTGGGCACGGCGGAGATCCGCGCGATCTTCAAGGTGCCGAAGATCGGCAACATCGCCGGTTCGCTGGTCCGCTCGGGCCGGATCGTGCGCAACAGCAAGGCCCGCCTCATCCGCGACGGTGTCGTCGTGACCGACAACCTCACCGTCTCCTCGCTGCGGCGGGAGAAGGACGATGTCACCGAGGTCCGCGAGGGCTTCGAGTGCGGTATCGGCATCGGCTACAACGATCTCAAGGAAGGCGACGTCATCGAAACCTTCGAGATGCGGGAGAAGCCGCGAGACTAACGCGCGGCGCGGCGCCCGGCGGGAGATCCGCCGGGCGCCTCTCGCACGTCCTGGCCTGGTCCCCACCGCAGCAGGCCGGGCGTGCGTTCACCACACCAGATCAAGCGGTGGTTGCCAACGATGTATGTGGGTGCTCTGACCCTGGACATCCTGCTCGGCGACGTCAGGTCGCTGAAGCAGAAGCGCTCTGTCGTACGGCCGCTGATCGCCGAGCTGCAGCGCCGTTATCCCAGCATCGCGGTGGCCGAGGTCGGCCATCTCGACCTGCGCCGCAGGGCCGAGGTCGGCGTCGCGGTGGTCTCCTCCTCCGCGGGTAACTGCAACGAGATCATGGACGCCTGCGAGCGGATGGTGGCTTTCCGCCCGGAGATCGAGCTGCTGTCGGCCAGGCACCGGCTCTACAACGACGAAGATTGAACGACTGCACGGCCAGGTCGTGCGTGAGGGGGAGCGAACATGGTGGATGCCGCACGAGCGCGGAAGCTCGCCGACCGCATCCAGCAGATCGTCGCCGAGATGCTGGAGCGCCGGATCAAGGACCCGCGCCTGGGCTTCGTCACCGTGACCGACACGCGCGTCACCGCCGACCTGCGCGAGGCGACCGTGTTCTACACCGTGTACGGCTCCGAGGCCGAGCGGTCCGACAGCGCGGCCGCCCTCGAGAGCGCCAAGGGGATCATCCGCTCCGAGGTGGGCCGCCAGACCGGCGTGCGCTTCGCCCCGACGCTGACGTTCAAGCACGACCCGCTGCCCGACTCCGCGCGTCACCTCGACGACCTGATCACCGCCGCCCGGTCCCGGGACGCGGAGGTGGCGCGCCGGGCCGAGAACGCCTCCTACGCCGGCGAGTCCGACCCCTACCGCAAGCCCGAGGAGGGCGAAGCGGACCTGAGCGAGGACGACCAGGCGTGACGCCCGACGTGCGCGATAGAGCGGATCGCCCGTTCCGTGCGGACTCCCGCACGGTCACCGGCGGCGCGATCCCCGAGGCCGCATGGGACCGGGCCCTGCGGCTGATCGGCCGGGCCGACGAGATCGCGCTGGCCTGTCACGTGACGCCCGACGGCGACGCCCTCGGGTCGATGCTGGCCGTGGGGTTCGTGCTGCGGTCGCTGGGCAAGCGGGTCGTCGCGTCGTTCGGCGACCACCACTTCGTGGTGCCGCGGCTGCTGCGCTTCCTGCCCGGCCAGGACATGCTGGTGCCGCCGGCGGACTATCCGGCGGCGCCGGAGCTGATGATCACCTTCGACGTCTCGACGTTCGAACGCCTCGGGCTCCTGCGCGAGAACACCGCCAGGGCCCGAGAGGTCATCGTCGTCGACCACCACCCCTCGAACGAGGGGTTCGGCACGCTCAGCCTCATCGACTCCACGGCAGCCGCGACGGCCGTGCTGGCCGAGCAGTTGATGTACCGGCTCGGCGGAGGGCTCGACCGCGACATCGCCGTCTGCCTCTACACCGGGCTGGTGACCGACACGGGGTCGTTCCGGCACTCCTCGACCACGCCCGCCGTGCACCAGATGGCGGCCAGGCTCGTGGCGACCGGGCTGCGCACCGACGAGATCGCCCGTGAGCTGTGGGACCGTTCCCCGTTCGGCTACCTCAAGGTGCTGGCCGCCGCCCTCGACCGGGCGGCGCTGGAGGACGGGCTGGTCTGGACGTACGTGACGCGGGTTGACCGGGCCGCGCACGGGCTCCCGTACGCGGAGCTGGAAGGCATCATCGACATCGTCCGGCGCACGGACGAGGCCGAGGTCGCGGTCGTGCTCAAGGAGGACGACCAGGGCGACTGGCAGGTGTCCACCCGATCCAAGGGCAATGCCGACGTCGGGGCCGCGTGCGCGGCCCTGGGCGGCGGCGGGCACCACAACGCGGCCGGTTACACCTCGCACGAGACCGTGGAGGCGACCATGGACGCCTTCCGGCGCGAACTTGGGAAGGTTGGATGGTCGAGAGCGGGCTGATCATCGTCGACAAGCCGGGCGAGTGGACGTCCCACGACGTGGTGGCCAAGATGCGGCGCATCGCGGGCACCCGCCGTGTGGGACACGCGGGCACGCTCGACCCGATGGCGACGGGCGTGCTGGTGGTCGGCGTGGAGAAGGCCACCAGGCTGCTCGGCCACCTGACGCTGACCGAGAAGGTGTACGAGGCCACGATCAGGCTCGGCGTGAGCACGAACACCGACGACGCCGAGGGCGAGGTCACCGCCACGGCCCCGGCGTCCGGCGTCACGGCGGCCGAGATCCACAAGGGCGTCGCGGCGCTCACCGGGGAGATCATGCAGATCCCACCGCAGGTGAGCGCCATCAAGGTGAACGGGCAGCGCGCCTACAAGATGGCCCGCGCGGGCGAAGAGGTCGAGCTGCGGGCCCGGCCCGTCACCGTGCGGACGTTCGACGTGCTCGACATCCGGGCGCACGACGACGTCGTGGACGTGGACGCGGTCGTGACCTGCTCCAGCGGCACCTACATCCGCGCGCTGGCCCGCGACCTGGGCGCGGCGCTCGGGGTCGGAGGGCATCTGACGGCGCTGCGGCGCACCCGCGTGGGGCCCTACGGCCTGTCGCTGGCCAGGACCATCGACCAGCTCGCCGAGGAGTGCGTGATCCTGCCGATCGGCGAGGCGGTGGCGGCGGCGTTCCCGCGCCGGGACGTGACGGCCGAGGAGGCACGCGTCATCGGGCACGGGGGACGGCTGGCGGCCGCCGGGCTGGGCAAGGGGCCGATCGGCGTGTTCGGGCCTGAGGGCGATCTGCTGGCGCTGGTGGAGGAGCAGGGCCGAGTGGCCAAGCCCCTCGCCGTCTTCGTCTCCTAGACCCCTCTGAGGGCTTCGTAAGGGGTTATACGGGTTTGCGGGCGACGATGATGTCGCGGACGATCGCCTGGTCGACCCAGTGCTCGAAGTCGGGGTAGTCCATCACCTGGAGCCCCGCCCCCTCGAGGATCTGGGCCAGCTCCGAGCTCTTGCCGCCGTAGGTGTTCCACGAGATCCCCATGGCCCCGCCGGGCCGCAGCAGCTCGGCCCAGCCGGGCACGGCCTGTCGCAGCAGCTCCATCGGGCTGCGCGACAGCCCGCCGCCGCCCTTGCTGCCGTGCTGGACCCCGTAGGGGGTGTCGGTCACCAGGGCGTCGAACGAGCGCGGCTTGAAGAAGTCCCTGCTCTTGAGGGTGTCGGCGTTGACCACGGCCAGGTGCTGCACGTCGCCGGCCTTGACCGCCTCCTTCGACAGCCCGAAGGTGACGTTGAGCCGCCGCCCGACCAGGGCCCGCTCGCGCCGCACCGGCACGGTCTCGGCGGTGTGCTTGAGCCGCTTGTTGCGCAGCCAGGTCTTGATGAACCCGGAGTAGGCCTCGAAGTCCTTGCCGTCGACGTCGAGCCCGTACGCGTCGTAGCCGTACATGAGGGCCTGGTTGAGCGTCGTGCCGCGCCCGCACAGCGGGTCGAAGACCGAGAGCCGCTCGCCCAGCCCCTTGGCCCCGGCCAGCAGGGTGACGTTGAGCAGCAGCTTGGTGAAGTGCTCGTTGGTCTTGCCGGCGTATTTCTGGATGGTGATCAGGTCGCTGGTCAGCCGGTCGAGCGACGACATGGAGAGCGGCCGGAGCAGCTCCCCTTCAACCCCGAAAATCGCATAAACAGAGGAAAGATTCGACAAAAGAGAAATATCCGGCTGCGTCAGCGGCTCGGATGTCTCGAAAATCACATACGGCACACCGCCGATGGTGGTCTCCTCGCTGGCGAGGACCTTCCCGTCCAAGCCGTACCTGCTGAAGACCGCCAGCTCACTCCTGGTCAGCCGGATGGAGCTCTCCCCGTAGACCCGGTTGAAGGCAGGCAGGATCAGAAGCGCGTAACGAGGCATGATGCCCGATCCTATCGCCCTCGATTGGAGCGAACGGTGACGCGCGTGGCAGGCTTGTGGGGGATTGATCCGCCACAAGCGAATGGGGCCTAGCGTGCAGGGTTCGGGAAGGTCCGTCGTCACCATCGGCGTGTACGACGGGGTCCACCGCGGGCACCGGCGGGTGGTCGAACGCGCTGTCGCCATCGCCCGCGAGCGGGGGCTGCGCAGCGTGGCCGTCACGTTCGAGCCGCACCCCGACGAGGTCGTGCGGCCCGGGACGCATCCGCTGCGGCTCACCAGCCCGCGGCGCAGGGCCGAACTGCTGGCCGGGCTGGGGGTGGACGAGATCGACGTGGTGGAGTTCACGCTCGACCTGTCGCGGACGAGCCCGGACGACTTCGTCCAGGCCGTGCTGGCCGAGCGGCTGGCGGCGGCCGTCGTCGTGATGGGCGAGGACTTCCTGTTCGGCCACGAGGCCAGCGGGGACGTCGAGACTTTGCGGACGCTGGGTGACAAGTACGACTTCGAGGTGGAGGCCGTGCCCCTGCTCGACGCCGTCTCCTCGGCCTCGATCCGCGCGCGGATCGTCACAGGCGACGTCGAGGGCGCCAGTGAGCAGCTCGGGCGGCCGCACCGGGTGGAGGGCGTGGTCGTACGCGGCTACCAGCGCGGACGCCAGCTCGGCTTCCCGACGGCGAACGTCGAGACCGCCCAGCACACCGCCATCCCGGCCGACGGGGTCTACGCGGGGTGGCTGGAGTGCGTGCCGATGGCCAATCTGCCCGCGCTCTACCAGGGGGAGCGGTGGCCGGCGGCGATCTCGGTCGGTACGAATCCGACGTTCGAGGGAGTGCCGCGGACGGTCGAGGCTTATGCGCTTGATCGGGATGATCTAGAGCTTTACGGGGTGCATGTGGCGGTCGAATTCCACGCCCGGCTACGTGGCAACACGCGATTCGACTCAATCGACGCGTTGATCGAGCAGATTCACGCCGATGTCGACGCCGCCCGCCGCCTCACGAGCTGAAATCCGCGAAATCGCGACGCGGTTAAAGCCCGGGAAAGGAGCGCCCGAGCACCGCGCGTGAAGTGGTAACCTTGCATGTCGGCTCAGTAGCGGCGCCGCTGCGCGCTGCCCATGACGGCCTTCACGCGGCGACTGTAGGCACGCACGGTCGTTCGCATCTTTCATCATCGTTCACGCGTGCCCGTAGCTCAAAGGAGAGCCGTGTCCCTCGACACCGCTGCCAAGAAGTCCATCATCGGCGAATACGCGACGGCCGAAGGCGACACCGGGTCGCCCGAGGTGCAGATCGCACTGCTGAGCAAGCGCATCAGCGAGCTCACCGAGCACCTGAAGACGCACAAGCACGACCACCACAGCCGTCGTGGCCTGCTTCTGCTCGTCGGTCGCCGGCGCCGCCTGCTGAAGTACCTGCAGAAGGTCGACATCCAGCGCTACCGCTCGCTCATCGAGCGGCTGGGCCTGCGCCGATAGCATGAAAGGGAGCGGCGAACGCGCCGCTCCCTTCTCATATGGGTAGAGCCATATGGTCGGATATGTGGCGATGTGGATACGTTGTCACATCTGACCTACAACTGAAGATCCGAGACACACAGCCCCCGCGTCCGTTCAGCACCATGCGACCCGCGACGCCTGCGGGCCGGTCCTCGGTAGTGGCTTCCGGTAGGAATTTGACAGTGAGACCGGGCGCTTCGATCGAAGACCGGCGCTGCACCTAACGAGGGTGCCGGTGAGAAAAAGGGCGCGGGAGACCGACCACAAGGAGGTCCCCCGTGGAGGGTGTCCACACCGCTGAAGCCGTCATAGACAACGGCTCATTCGGCACGCGCACGATCCGGTTCGAAACCGGTCGTCTCGCACGCCAGGCGGCTGGCTCCGCCGTCGCCTACCTCGACAACGACACGATGGTGCTCTCAGCCACCACCGCGTCGAAGTCCCCGAAGGAGAACTTCGACTTCTTCCCGCTCACCGTCGACGTCGAAGAGCGCATGTACGCCGCGGGCCGCATCCCCGGTTCGTTCTTCCGGCGTGAGGGCCGTCCCTCCGAGGACGCGATCCTCACCTGCCGCCTGATCGACCGGCCGCTGCGCCCGTCGTTCGTCAAGGGCCTGCGCAACGAGATCCAGGTCGTCGCCACGGTGATGGCGCTCAACCCCGACCACCTCTACGACGTGGTGGCGATCAACGCCGCGTCGCTGTCCACCCAGCTCGCCGGGCTGCCGTTCTCCGGCCCGATCGGCGGCGTGCGCGTCGCCCTGATCGACGGCCAGTGGGTGGCGTTCCCGACGCACCACGAGCTGGAGCGGGCCACGTTCGACATGGTCGTCGCGGGCCGCGTGCTCGAGGACGGCGACGTCGCGATCATGATGGTCGAGGCCGAGTCCACCAAGGACACGCTGAAGCTGGTCGCCGACGGGGCCGTCGCGCCCACCGAGGAGACCGTCGCGCAGGGCCTGGACGCCGCCAAGCCGTTCATCAAGGTGCTGTGCGAGGCCCAGTCGCGCATCGCGCAGGTCGCGGCCAAGGAGACGGCCGAGTACCCGGTCTTCCTCGACTACCAGGAGGACGTCTACGCCGCGGTCGAGGCCGCGGTGAAGACCGAGCTGACCGCCGCGCTGACCATCGCGGGCAAGCAGGAGCGCGAGAACGAGCTGGAGAAGGTCAAGGCGCTGGCCGCCGAGAAGCTCCTGCCCGAGTTCGAGGGGCGCGAGAAGGAGATCTCCGCCGCGTTCCGCTCGGTGATGAAGAAGCTCATGCGCGAGCGGGTCGTCAAGGAGGGCATCCGCATCGACGGCCGCGGCACCAAGGACATCCGCGCCCTTTCCGCCGAGGTCCACGTGGTGCCCCGGGTGCACGGCTCGGCGCTGTTCGAGCGCGGCGAGACCCAGATCCTGGGCATCACCACGCTCAACATGCTGCGCATGGAGCAGGTCATCGACACGCTCAACCCTGAGCGGACCAAGCGCTACATGCACAACTACAACTTCCCGCCCTACTCCACCGGTGAGACCGGCCGGGTGGGCTCGCCCAAGCGCCGCGAGATCGGTCACGGCGCGCTGGCCGAGCGGGCGCTGATCCCGGTGCTCCCGACCCGCGAGGAGTTCCCGTACGCCATCCGCCAGGTCTCCGAGGCGCTCGGCTCCAACGGCTCCACCTCGATGGGCTCGGTCTGCGCGTCCACGATGGCGCTGCTGGACGCGGGTGTGCCGCTCAAGGAGATGGTCGCGGGCATCGCGATGGGCCTGATCGGTGAGGGCGACACCTACGTCACCCTGACCGACATCCTCGGCGCCGAGGACGCCATGGGCGACATGGACTTCAAGGTCGCCGGCACCAAGGACGTCATCACCGCCCTGCAGCTCGACACCAAGCTCGACGGCATCCCCGCGAGCGTGCTCGCGGCCGCCCTCAAGCAGGCCAAGGGCGCGCGCCTGGCGATCCTCGACGTGATGCAGGAGGCGATCAACTCTCCGGCGGAGATGAACCCGACCGCGCCGCGCATCATCACCATCAAGGTCCCGGTCGACAAGATCGGCGAGGTCATCGGCCCGAAGGGCAAGATGATCAACCAGATCCAGGACGACACGGGCGCCGAGATCACCATCGAGGACGACGGCACGATCTACATCGGCGCCACCGACGGCCCGTCGGCCGAGGCGGCCCGTTCGGCGATCAACGCCATCGCCAACCCGCACATGCCGGAGGTCGGTGAGCGCTACATCGGCACGGTCGTCAAGATCGCGGCCTTCGGCGCGTTCATCTCGCTCCTGCCCGGCAAGGACGGCCTGCTGCACGTCTCCCAGATCCGCAAGCTGCACGGCGGCAAGCGCATCGAGAACGTCGAGGACGTCATGAGCGTCGGCGAGAAGATCCAGGTCGAGATCGCCGAGATCGACGCCCGGGGCAAGCTCTCGCTGGTGCCCGTCGAGGTCATCGAGAAGGAGGCCGCGGAGAAGGAGGCGAAGGCCGCTGCTGGGGCCGCCGCCGCGCCCGCCGCCGAGGGCGACGACGACGCCGAGGCCCCGCAGGCCGAGGAGGCCGCCGCGCCCGCCGAGGAGAAGGCGGAGCGGCCCCGCCGCACCCGTACCCGCGTCCGCACGCGCGGCAGCAGCGCCGACGGGGACGACCGGAACTCGTGACCGAGCGAAGCGAGGGAACCATTAAACGCAGCACCTTGGTCACGGGGCCGACGAAGGAGGCCCCGTGACGACCACCACGCTGCACCCCGGCCGGGACGGAGCCGGGGTGGTGAGGCGCACCGTCCTCCCAGGTGGGCTGCGCGTGGTGACCGAGACCATGCCGACCGTGCGTAGCGTCGCGGTCGGCATGTGGGTCGGCATCGGCTCGCGTGACGAGGCCCCCGAGCACACGGGGGCCACCCACTTCCTCGAACACCTGCTGTTCAAGGGCACCCCGACGCGCGACGCCATGGAGATCTCCGCCTCCATCGAGGGCATCGGCGGTGAGATCAACGCCTTCACCGCCAAGGAGTACACGTGCTACTACGCACGCGTGCTCGACGAGGACCTGTCGGTCGCGGTCGACGTGCTGGCCGACGTGGTGACCAGCTCGCTGGTGACCGAGGAGGACGTCGAGTCCGAGCGCGGCGTGATCCTCGAAGAGATCGCCATGCACGACGACGACCCCTCTGACGTGGTGCACGAGCAGTTCGCCGCCGCGCTCTACGGCGACTCGGCCATCGGCCGGCCCATCCTGGGCACGGTCGAGTCGATCAACGCCCTCGGGCGCGAGCGGATCGCCGAGTACTACCACCGCTACTACCGGCCCCGCCGCACGGTCGTGTCCGTCGCGGGCAACATCCGGCACGAAGAGGTCGTCGAGCTGGTCACCAGGGCGTACGAGCGGGCGGGCGCGCTGGGCGGGCCGGCCGAGTTCGCGGCCCCGCGCACCAGCGGTCCCGGGGCCGAGATGCGCTCCGGCGTGCGGGTGCTCGACCGGCCGACCGAGCAGGCCAACCTGGTGCTCGGCACGACCGGCCTGTCCCGTACGGACGACCGCAGGTTCGCGCTGGGCGTGCTCAACGCGGCGCTGGGCGGCGGCATGTCGTCCAGGCTCTTCCAGGAGATCAGGGAGAAGCGCGGCCTGGCCTACTCCGCCTACAGCTACACCTCCGCCTACGCCGACACCGGCCAGTTCGGGATCTACGTGGGCTGCCTGCCGTCGAAGATCGACGACGTGCTCAAGATCTGCCGGGACGAGGTGTCCAGGGTGGTGGCCGACGGCCTGAGCGCCGACGAGATCATGCGCGGCAAGGGCCAGATGCGCGGCGGGCTCGTGCTCGGCCTGGAGGACACCGGCTCGCGCATGTCGCGCATCGGCAAGAACGAGCTCGTCTACGACGAGCTGATGTCGGTGGACGAGGTGCTGGCACGCATCGAGGCGGTCACTCCCGACGAGATCGACGAGGTGGCGCGGGACGTGCTCAAGCGGCCGCTCACGCTCGCCGTGATCGGCCCGTACGGTGACAAGGACTTCACCGAGGCCGTCCGCCCGTAGGGACGAACCCGCCACATGGGTCCTGAACGGCCACGACAGTGAGCCGGCGGTCCCATGGGCGGGTTTTCCCGCTGGTATAGGGTTGGCCTGTGATCAGGGTAGGTGTGCTGGGCGCCCGCGGGCGCGTCGGCGTCGAAGTGTGCAAGGCGGTCGAGGCGGCCTCCGACATGGAGCTGGTGGCCGCGATCGACAAGGACGACCCCATCGAGGGCCTCGAAGGCGCCGAGGTGGTGGTCGACTTCACCCATCCCGATGTCGTCATGGGCAACCTCGAATGGGCGATCCGGCACGGCATCCACCCGGTGGTGGGCACGACCGGGTTCGACGAGGGGCGGCTGGAGACCGTGCGCGGCTGGCTGGCCGAGTCGCCGGGCACCCACTGCCTGATCGCGCCCAACTTCGGCATCGCGGCCGTGCTCATGATGCACTTCGCGCAGCAGGCCGCCCGCTACTTCGAGTCGGTCGAGATCGTCGAGCTGCACCACCCCAACAAGGCCGACGCGCCGTCCGGCACGGCCCGCCGCACGGCGGAGCTGGTGTCCGAGGCGCGCGCCAAGGCGGGGCTCGGCCAGATGCCCGACGCCACGAGCACCGCGCTCGACGGCGCCCGCGGGGCCGACGTCGGCGGTGTCCCCGTGCACTCCGTGCGGCTGTCCGGGCTCATCGCGCACCAGGAGGTATTGCTGGGCGGTGAGGGCGAGATCCTCACGATCCGGCACGACTCGATGACCAGGGCGTCGTTCACGCCGGGCGTGCTGCTCGGGGTGCGCCGCGTACGCGAGCTCCCAGGCCTCACCGTGGGCCTCGAGCCGCTCCTCGACCTCTGACCTTCCTGACCTCGGCAGCGACCTCGGCAGGGACCGCACACGACGTGCCCACAACCGTACGGTCGCGGGCACGTCGTGAGGAGAGGGTTCCGGCTCCGCACAGCCGGGCCTTACGATCATCAACATTAAAATATGAGCGGCGGGATCCGGCTCCACCATGAGATCGTGTCGGCATGGTGCGATGGGCCGAAGCAGGTGAGCTCCCCGGGCTGACCGCGATCGAGCTGGCGGCGGACAAGCTCTTCGAGCAGGTGGACATCGTTTTCCCGCCCGGCACCACCATGATCGAAGAGGTCGACGACCCCCTCAGGGTCCTGGTCGAGGGCACGCCTCCCACGGGGTTCGCGCTGATCGGGTGGGTGGACGGCAACCTGCACCTGGACCAGCTCGCCGTGCATCCGGGCCACATGCGCCACGGCATCGGCGGGCGGCTGGTCGCGGCGGTGCTCGACCACGCGCGGGCCGCCGGGGCGCCTGCCGTGACGCTGACGACCTACCGCGACGTGCCCTGGAACGCGCCGTGGTACACGCGGCACGGCTTCTCGGTGCTGCCCGAGGAGGAGTGGGGCCCGGAGTTGCGCGCGCTGGTGGAGCACGAGCGGGAGCTGGGCATCGAGATCGCGCCCCGCGTGGTGATGCGCCACTAGGCCGGAAGGTTACGGGCGCCGTCAGGGATGCGGCGCGCGGTTGGCGGCGAACCAGGCGGCGGCGTAGTCGACGGCGGCGGCCAGCGGGAACAACCGGGCCCGCGCCGCGCCGACCGGCCCACACCGTACGTCGACGGCCCGCTCGAAGTCGGCCCCCAGGCGCGCGAAGTCGCTGTCGTCCACCCGCACGTCCTCGAACTCGCACCACGCCCGCCCCTCCCCGTCGTCCACCACGGCGCGGTAGCTGCGGCGCGGCGGGTCCGGGTGGTAGCGGTATTCGGCCAGGTGGAACGCGGTGCACCTGTCGTAGCCGACGCCGAGCAGCAGGACGAGGGCGCCGGCCTCGTAGAGCCTGGCCAGCGGGGATCGCTCGCCCAGGAGGCAGTCGCGGGCGTGATCCCCGATGATGCGCGCCGCCTGCGGGCCCACGGCGGCGAAGGACGTCTGCGGGTGCGCGCTGCGGCGGGCGTCCGGTGAGGCGCGGACGCACTCGGGGATCCGGCCCATCCGTACGGACGGGGTGGAGCCGGGGTCGTAGGCGGGCATCCTCGACCGGAAGGCCTCGATCTCCTCCGTCGTCATCCCGGCCACGGCGGCGCGGTAGGCCGGGGAGGTGTCGGAGTTGGCCGAGGTGCCGGTGGGCACCGTGAGCGTGCCGTCCGGCCCCAGCGACTCCCTGAGCGCCGCGACCACCGTGTGCTCCCCGCCCTCGACCCGGCCGATGCTGCTGAGTGAGGAATGCAGCAGCACGACCTGCCCCGGCTTAACACCCAGAGCGGAGAAATCCCGACTTATGCGGGTATAATTCATCATGACATTCCCTTTTGGGGAGCACATTGACCGGGCACCGCGTCAGCTTAACTTTCGTGCGCCGTGACCATTTCCCGCTTTCCCGCTTTCCCGCTTTCCCGCTTTCCCGATTGAGGATTGGTCAGCCGGTCGCGGCGACGTACGCGTCCACCTCGGCCAGGTAGGCGTCCTTGAGGTGCCGGGGGAGCCAGGTGATCTCGAAGGCGTTCCGTTCGAGCTGGGCCAGCTCCTCGCGGTTGAGCTGGAGCGCGCCGTGCAGCGCCTCGAGGTTTTCCGCCACGTAACCCGCGAAATAGGCGGGATCGTCGGAGTTGATCGTCACGCGCACGCCCAGGTCCATCAGCTTGCGGATGCCCTCGGCCTTCATCGAGTCGGTGACGTAGCCGTTGGAGATCGGGCAGCAGGTCAGCCCCATGCCCCGCTCCAGGACGACCTCCACGAGCCGCTGGTCCTCAAGGATGTTGACGCCGTGGTCGATGCGGTTGACGCCGATGTCCTCGACGGCCTGGCGGATGTGCTCGACCGAGTTTTCCTGGTCGACGTCGCAGTGCATGGTCAGGAGGTAGCCCTCCTGCCTGGCGCGCTCGTACACGGCCGCGAACTTGACCGGCGGGTTGCCCTTCTCGTCGGAGTCGAGCCCCACGCCCGCGATCCACTCCTTGTACGGCAGCGACTCCAGCAGCGTCGCCATCGCGTACTCGGCCTGGAAGTCACGCAGGAAACACATGATGAGCTGCGCCCGCACCCCGAGACGCGCCTCCGCGTCCATCAACGCCCGCCGCAGCCCGCGGATCACCACGTCGAACGGCACGCCGCGCGAGGTGTGGGCCTGCGGGTCGAAGAAGATCTCGGCGTAGCGGACGTTCTGCTCGGCGGCCTTGCGCAGGTAGGCCATGGCCAGGTCGTAGAAGTCGGGCTCGGTCCGCAGGACCTGCATGCCCTCGTAGTAGACCGTGAGGAAGGACGGCAGGCTGTCGAAGGCGTAGGCGGCCCGCATCTCCTCGACGGACGAGTACGGCAGCTCCAGGCCGTTGCGACCGGCCAGCTCGAACTTGAGCTCGGGCTCCAGTGTGCCCTCGATGTGCAGATGCAGCTCGCACTTGGGCAGTCCCGCGATGAAGTCCTTCACACGCCCAAGCTTAGAAGACGATCGCCAGCCCCACGGCGAACAGGAGCCCGTACGCCATCTGCAGCTTGCCCGTCTGCTGCAGCACCGCGATCAGCGCGGGGCCGACGGCCTTGCCCAGCACGGTCCTGATCGGGGGGATCGCCAGCGGCGCGGCCAGCAGCACGAGCGCGGCCCACGGCGTCACCGGGACCATCGCCAGCGCCACCACGAACGGCACCACCTGGCAGGCCACATAGAGCGCCCGGGTGCGCTCGGCCCCCAGCACCACGGCCAGCGTGCGCTTGCCGGCCTGGCCGTCCGTGCCGACGTCGCGCAGGTTGTTGACCACGAGCATCGAGCACGAGAGCAGCCCCACCGGGATCGAGGCGAAGAACGCCGGCCAGCTCAGCGACTCGGTCTGCACATATGCCGTGCCCACCACGGGGACGATCCCGAAGAACACGAACACGGCTATCTCGCCGAGCCCGCGGTAGCCGTACGGGCGCTTGCCGCCGGTGTAGAACCAGGCGGCCGCGATGCACGCCGCCCCCACCAGCAGGATCCACCACGCCCGCGTGACGACGACCAGGATCAGCCCCAGCACCGCCGCGACCGCGAAGCAGCCCAGCGCGGCGACCAGCACGTCACGCGGGCTCGCCGCCCGCGAGCCCACCAGCCGCATCGGGCCGACCCGCTGGTCGTCGGTGCCGCGGACGCCGTCGCTGTAGTCGTTGGCGTAGTTGACGCCGATCTGCAGCGACAGCGCCACGAGCAGCGCCAGGACCGCCCTCCACCACACGAAGCCGCCCTCGCCGATCGCCACGCCCGTGCCCACCATGACGGGCACGACAGCGTTCGGGAGGGTGCGCGGGCGGGCGCCCGCGATCCACTGGCCAGGGGTTGCCATGTCTGTCGTTCGTCCTCTAGCTGATGTCCGTCGTGAGCCTGATCATCCGGATCGGACGGCCCATGTCGAGCACGCGTTCGGCCATGTCCTCGCCCCAGCCGGCCGACTCCAGGAAGCCCAGCACCGCGTAGTTGTCGGCGAACACCCAGGTGACGATCTGCCGGAAGCCGTCCTCACGCAGGTAGTCGACGGTCGCGTTGAGCAGCCGGCTGCCGTGGCCCCGGCGTACGAAATCGGGGTCGACCAGCAGCGTCAGCATCTCGGCCACCACGGTGGGATCCAGGTCGGGATCCTCGGCGGGAGCGTGTGAGGCCAGCCCCACCACGCGTTCGCCACCCCGGGGGGTGGTCAGGGCGGCGCTGCCGCCCGCGCCCAGGGCGGGGAAGCCCTCGGTGTCGAGGATGGTCTCCACCGCCACCAGCACCCGGTGCCTGGGGGTGGGCGGGGCCACGATCGCCTCGTCCCACTGGCGCAGCCACATCTTCTCGGCCGCCGCGCCTGTCATCTGCTCGAGTGGCCCCTCGGGAAGGAAATCCCGATAGCCATAGCGCCAGGCGCGGATCTGACAATTCGCAACCTGGAGCACATCCTCGCGCCGGGCCGCCCGGACGCCTACGTCTGCCATCTCGGCCCGCTCCTTCGCCTGCCGTCCATGCCACAAGGCACGAGTTACACCGTATCGGTGTTTGACCCTTGGAGACGACGCGAACCCCTCTTCGCCGCCGATCTCGCCCAGAGCTTCCTCAGCCGGTTCGAGTCGCCTCAGCCAACGCCCCGGCGAGTCGCCGCACCCCCTCGTGCAACTCGGCCAGATGGGCGGCGGCGATGTGCGTCACCCGGATCCTCGGCCCCGGCGGCTCCGACGGGTAGTACAGCATGCCCGGACTCACCAGCGCGCCGTTCCGCCTGGCGGCTTCGACCAGCGCGTTCTCGTCGACCTCGGCGGGCAGGCGCACCCACAGGTGCATCCCGCCGATGGGCAGCAGGTGCACCTCCGCCCGCGGCATGTGGGTGGCGAGCGCCGCCGCGAGGGCGTCGCGCCTGGTCCTGATCTCGCTGTGCACGGCCGCCAGATGCCGCTGCCAGGCCGGCGACCCCACGAACTCCAGCGCCGTCTCCTGCAGCGGCCGCGCCACGAAGAACGACTCCACGAGCTGGCTGGCCCGCAGCCGGCGCGCGGCCGGCCCCCTGGCGATCACGGCCGCCACCCGCATGCTCGGCGACAGGATCTTCGTCAGCGATCTCACGTGGACGACGGTGCCGTGCTGGTCCATGGAGGCCAGGGACGCCGGCGCCTGCTCGGTCAGGTACCGCGCGAAGTCGTCCTCGACCACGAACGCCCCTGCCGCCCTGGCCACCTGCAACACCTGCTCCCTGCGCTCCACCGGCAGGGTGGCCCCCGTCGGGTTCTGCAGGGTGGGCTGGCAGAAGAAGACCCTCGCGCCCGTGACGGCGAACGCCTCGGCCAGCAGCTCAGGACGTACGCCGTCCCGGTCGACGGGCACGGCCGTGGGCCGCAGCCCGGCCGCCCTGGCCGCCGCGAGCGCGCCCGGGTAGGTGGGCGTCTCGACCAGCACCGGCGTGCCCGGAGCCGCCAGGGCCCGGAACGCATGGGTGAGCGCCGCCTGCCCCCCGCTCACGATCAGCGCGTCGGCGGCGGTCACGTCGCCCCCGGTCTGCCTCGCGAACCACCTGCGCAGCTCCTGAAGCCCCGCCAGGGGCGGCATGGCCCACGCGTCCGGCCTGCGCACCGCCCGCGCCGCCGCGGCGCCCAGCTGCCTGTCCGGCCGCAGGCCTGGCGGCAGATACCCGCCGGTGAGGGGTACGACCCCTTCGGCCGCCGCCCCCAGCAGCGTCGCCACGGGTTCCTCGTCGACCACCCGGTCCCCGAGCGCCACCGTCTGCCACGAGAGATCGACCGGCTCCTGCGCGGCGGCCACCTGAGGGGTCACGAACACGCCGCTGCCGGGCCGCGCGACCACCCTGCCCTCGGCGGCCAGCTGCCCGATGGCCCTGGACACGGTGACGGGGGAGACGTTGTGCCGCCGCATGATCTCCCGGCTGGACGGCAGCCGCGCCCCGGGTCCCGCCCGGCCGGCCTCTTCGCGCAGTATCGCGGCGATCTGGGCGATACTGCTATCGTTGTCCATGAAGAGACAGAATAGCGCTACTGCTTCTGATGGAGTAGCACTCCCTCCCGTTCTGGATCGCGCCGCGCAGGGCACTTCTCTGGCTTTCCTGGGCGTTCTGGCCTTCTCCGGCTCCTTCCCCGCCACCGTTTTTGCCATGGAGGGCTTCCATCCGTGGCTGGTGGCGATCGGCCGCGCAGGCGTAGCCGGATTTATCGCGCTGATTTGCCTTAAATTTGCAAAAATCCCGATAATTCCGCAAAAGCGTGATTGGCCGTCGTACGCGCTCATCTCGCTGGGTGTGGTGTTCGGCTTCCCCGTCTTCAGCGGCCTGGCCCTGGCCCTGGGCGCCAGCACGTCGCACGCCGCCGTCGTGATAGCCCTCCTCCCGGCCGCCACCGCCGCCTGCGCCGTCGTCAGGGCGGCGGAACGCTCCCGTCCGCTCTTCTGGGTGGCCTGCGCGGCGGGCGCCCTGGCCATCACGGCCTTCACCCTCACCCAGCACCAGGGCACGCCCACCTGGCCCGACCTGCTCCTGGTGGGCGCGCTGCTGTCGGCCGCGATCGGCTACACGGAGGGCGGGCGGCTGTCCAGGCGGACCCCGGGCTGGCAGGTCATCTCCCACACCCTCGTCCTCTCGCTCCCCCTCACCGTCCCCGTGACCGTGGCGCTGGCCCTCCTCACCCCCATCACGCCGACTCCCCACGCGATAGCGGGCTTCGCGTACGTGTCCCTGATCTCGATGTTCCTCGGCTTCATCCCCTGGTACGCGGGTCTGGCGCGGGGCGGCATCGCCCGGGCCGGGCAGACCCAGCTCACCCAGCCCCTCCTCACCCTGCTCTGGGCCTGGTTCCTGATGGGGGAGCGGTTCGGCCCCGCCACGGTGGCCACCGCGCTGGCCGTGCTCGTGTGCGTGGCCGTCACCCAGCGTGCCCGTACTTGAAAGGCGTAACGCCTGCACGCAGGATGGGAGAGGAGGTGTCACAACAATGGCGGACCTCACGATCCCAGAGGGCGGCTTCTGGCCCGCGCCGGAGATCCCGCAGCCCAACATCTATCCCATGGAGTGGCGGGTAGAGACCGAGAAACTCGCCGCGATCTACGAGAAGTCCAAGCGCGTGGTCTGGAACCCGGCCGACCTGCCCTGGGACGGCCTGGACCCGGACGACTTCACCCGGGAGCAGCGGCTGGGAATCATGTACTGGTTCGCGGTCCTGGCGAACTTCGACGCTTCGGGGCCGGCGGTGTTCGCCCGCGCCACGATCCAGGCCTTCGAAAAGCACGAAGAGGACCCGGTCAGGAAGTGCTTCTTCTCGATCACCCGTGACGAGATGAACCACGAGGAATGCTGCCAGCGCACCATCGCCAAACTGTGGCCCGGCGGCCCGCTCGACTGGACCCCGTCGGATGATCTCGAAAGGGCCGCCCACAACAACATCGGCTGGCTCTACCACAACGGCGGCCGCTACTGGACCGGCTACACCTCCGCCGTCGGCAAATATTCGCTGCCGGTCCTCTTCACCAGCTTCATGATGGGGGAAATGGCCGCCTCGACGCTGTTCAGAGGAATGTCGTCGGGCACGCAACATCCGGTCTTCAGCGAGATGTTCCAGCGAATAGGCAGGGACGAGTCCCGCCATCTGCAAATCTGCATGACCATTCTGGAGAACGAATGGCCGGGGCTCACCGACGAGACCCGCACCCTCATCACCCGCCAGCTCAGAGCGGGCTTCGTGTTCCTCAGCATGATTCTGTGGGAGCCGCCCGGGGGTTTCTGGGAGTTGCCGCCGTACTTCCTGCCCAACCACCGCTTTCTCATGGACCACGCCAGGCAGGCGGGCCTGGGCGTGCTGTCCTACGAGGAACAGGCGGAGAACTGGCGCGTGGCCATGGCCAGGATCCGCGCGATCGTGGAACGCTGGGGCATCGCCTTCCCCGCCATTCCCGAGCTGGACCTGGAAGGCGTAGAAGTGGACTTCATCGATCCGGAGGACATCATCCCGGTCTTCTAATATGCGTCCTATGTGGCCACGCATCGACGGACTCAGGGTTCTGGAGTTGGGCACGCCCGGCGAGTTCCGTACCCAGTTGACCGACCTTACTTTGGCGGGCGAGAAAACGGCCACGGCCGGCCTGCTGCCCCTCGACTACCACGCCGAGGGGGAGGAGGTGGAGCACGTCGGCGAGCGCCTGGTCCTCGTGGACGACGCGGGTGCGCGGGTGGCCGAGATAGAGATGACGCGGGTGGAGCTGACCCCGTTCGCGGCGGTCACCTGGGAGTTCGCCCAGGCCGAAGGCGAGGGCTTCCGCTCGGTGGAGCACTGGCGTGAGGGGCACCGCCGCTACTGGAAGAGCCAGGGGTACGAGGTGGTCGACTCGACCATGGTGGTGTGCCTGTGGTTTCGCGTCGTGGCTCAGGAAGGCGGCCGGTGCTCCTCGGGCGCGACGTAACTGCCGCGGTGCGGGACGGTGAACACCCATCCCTGCTCCCGCAGCAGCGCTATGGCCCGCCGTACGGTCTCGCGGGCGGCGCCGTACTGGCGCACCAGCGTCACCTCGCGCGGCAGCGGCCGGTGCGCGGCCAGCTCGCCGGCCTTGATGCGTTTCCTGATTTCGTCGGCGATCTGCTGGTAGAGCGGAATCTGCTCGGCCCCTTCGCCGGGGGAGCTGACGAATGTGCCCTCGCCTTGGCGAGTGTGGACCAGCCCTTGGTTGCGCAGCACCCGAATCGCCCGGCGCGCCGTGGTCCGGGCCACCCGGAACTCCCGCTGGATCCCCGCCTCGCTGATCACGAGATCCCCTGGGGAGAGCTTGCCGGTTATGCGTGACTTGAGGAGTTCGCTGATCTGAAGATAGAGGTACGTGTCCCCCGAGCGATCCAGCACGTCTCAATGATATACAAGCGGCCTGACAAGGGAGGGGATTAAGAATCCCTATTCCTGGGCCACTTTTCCGGCTCATTCACAAAAGTGCCCCTATAAGGGACGGTGAACACCCATCCCTGCTCCCTGAGATGCGCGACCGCCTGCCGCACCGTCACCTTGGCTACGCCGTATTGCCGCATCATCACTTTCTCGCCGGGAATAGCCCGGTTCGGCGAGAGCTCGCCCTGGACGATACGCGTGGAGACCTCCGTGGAGATCTGCTGATACAGCGGCACCTTCCTGGGTGAGCGCGGCGTCCCCGGCCGGCCGACGAACGTCCCCTCACCCTGAATGGTGTGCGCCAGCCCCTGCTCCCGCAGTTCACGAGCCACCCGCCGGGCTGTGGTGCGGGCGATGTCGTAGTCCTTCTCGAGCGTCGCCTCGCTGGGCACCGGATCGCCGGCTTTGAGCTCACCCCGCTCGATCTGATCGCGGACCAGGTCAGCGACCTGCTTGTAGATAGGCACGGGACCTTCGCGATCTAACACGGTACGGATCGTAGACGAAACCGTACAGACCTGCACAAGGAAAACGTCTGGTGGAAGGGTGGATACGTGCTCCAAACATACGGACCCAGCATGACGCGAGAACCGACGGCTATCCGGGAAGCACTATCGGTGACTCCAGCCGCCGTCCCTCCTCGATCGCCACGCCCGGCCATACCACCAAGCAACAGAAAACCGGCGACTTCGGATCACGCATCACGAAATCGAAGCAACTCAGCTGGGTGACGACTCGCCGGCACCGGGCATTCGCCGGCAGTAGGCACTCGCCGGCGGTAGGCACTCACGGGACGTGGGCACTCACGGGCAGGGGGCACTCACCGGACGCACGGCAACGCGCCCCCGGCGACTCGCTGGGCCAGCCGCGGCGAAGATCCCTTTCCCCGTCCACTGCCGTATGAGCGGAGATCGGTTCCCTCGCTCGCCGCCGTATGAGCCCGTCCCCCGTCCCCGACATCGCTCACTGGGTCCAGTCACAAGGCGCCCCTCCTCCATGACGCCGGCAACATGCCCCCGGCGACCTCCCTCGCCTAGTGAGCCGGTCGTGAGTATCAGGGACGCCACGTGAGGTGCGTTCCGTTTCAATTCGCCTGAGCGGTGGTGACGATGTCTGGCTGTTGAGGTCTGCTGGAGAGATGGCAGACAGCAGGCTCGAGCCGGTGGTGTTATCCGAGGCAGAGGTGCGGACGTTGACGGGCTGGGCCCGGCGTCGCTCGACTGCTCAGGGGCTGGCGATGCGGGCGCGGATCGTGCTGGCCTGTGCCGAGGGTGGCGGCAACGTGGCGGTGGCGGCCCGGCTGCGGCTGGACCGTAAGACGGTGGCCCGCTGGCGCAGCCGGTTCCTGGCCCATCGGCTGGACGGGCTGTCCGACGAGCCCCGGCCGGGGGTGCCGCGCACCATCACCGACGCCCAGGTGGAGGAGGTGGTGGTGCGCAGGTTGGAAGAGGTGCCGGCCGGGTCCACGCACTGGTCCAAGCGGGAACCTAGGAGCTGTTTAGAGTTCGGATCATGTGGTTGAGGTGAGGAGTCTTAACCACATGATCGAGCCCCGGAGGTAGAGCCCAGCCTCGTAGCTTTCCGGGGCCTTGTCGTAGCGGGTCGCCAGGCCACGCCAGGCCTTGATCTTCTGGAAGCAGCGTTCGATGGTGTTGCGCTGCCGGTAGCGCTCCGGATCGAAGGCGGCAGGCCGCCCACCGGCCGAACCCTTCTTCTTCCGGTTCGCCTGCTGGTCACTCTTCTCCGGGATGACCGCGCCGATCCGGCGGCGGCGCAGATAGGCACGGTTAGCCTTCGAGGAATAAGCCTTGTCCGCGGCCACCGCAGCCGGGCGGGTCCGTGGCCGGCCCACCGGTCCGGCCACGCGGACCTTGTCCAGGACGGTGGTGAATCGCGGGCAGTCGGCGGCTTGGCCGGGCGTGAGCACGAAGACCAGCGGCAGCCCGGCAGCATCGACCGCGGCATGGATCTTGCTGCTCAGCCCGCCTCGGGATCGGCCGAGCGCGGCAGCCTTCGCCCGCGCCTTGCGGCGTCGCCGGGTGACGGCACGCTCGTGCGGCGGAGACGCGCCGACCTCGGGCGTGGCCTCGGGTGTGGCCTCGGGCGCATCACCCGCAGCACCGGCGGCTGCTCCGGCAGCGGAGCCCCCTTTTCCTCGGTCAGCGCCTGCTCCAGCGC
>NZ_JBSGFQ010000039.1:0-106212 GCF_053603495.1 Nonomuraea sp. NPDC004186
TGGGCCGCCCCCTCGGCGGCCGGCGTCAGCCCCGAGCCGACCGCGACGGTGATCTGCTCCAGAGACGGGCCCTTCACCGGGGACAGGAACTCCAGTGCCGGCGCGGTGGCGCTCTTGTCGATGTACGCCTGAAGGTCCTTGGCCACCTGCACGGCGTCGTCCGGCAGCTTGGCGCCCGTGATCCGGTACGGCCCCGAGGGCTGCACGACCTTGCTGACCGCTTCGGTCGCGGCCGGCGAGGCGACGAAGGCCAGGAACTTCTTGGCCGCGTCCAGGTTCTTGGTGGTCTTGGGGATGTAGACGCCGCCCGGCTCCCAGAGGGTGGCGCCGTTCTTGGCCGGGTCGGTGCCGGGGATGCCGAAGAAGCCGACGTCGGTGGCCGCCTGCGGCATCGTGTCCACCAGCGGCGGCACCTGGGCGCTGAGCATCGGGTAGTGCGCGCCCTTGCCCTCGACCAGCATCTTCATGCCCTGGTCGGCGGTCGCCGAGCCGAAGCCCTCGTTGAGGTAGCCCTTGGCCTTGACGTCGGCCAGGTGCTGGAACCCGGCCAGCGCCGCCGGCGTGGTGGCGAACTTGGCCTTGCCCGCGGTGTAGTCGGCGGCGAAGCTCGGGACCGCGGCCTGGACGTTGTAGAAGTCGCCGAGCACGAACAACTGCGAGGTCCAGGTGTCCTTGAACGTCGAGATCACCGGCGCGATCCCGGCCGCCTTGATCTTCTCGTTGTTGGCCATGAACTCGTCCCAGGTCTTCGGGACCTGCAGGCCGAGCTTCTCGTAGACCTTGCGGTTGTAGAGGATGCCGCCGCCCAGGGCGGTGCCGGAGGGCACGCCGAACACGTGGTCGCCCTGGCTCACCACCGGCAGGAAGTCCTTCTGGACGTTCTGGATCGCCGGGTCGCCGGCCAGGTCGACCAGGGTCTGCGACGGGTTGAGCGCTTGCAGCAGCGACCCGGAGTTGTACGCGAACACATCCGTCATGTCGCCCGTCGAGAGCCTGGTCTTGACGATGTTGTCGCCCTCGCTGCCGGGCGGTCGCGTCTCCATCTCGATCTTGATCTTGGGATTGGCCTTCATGAAGGCTTCCGTCATGGCCTTGGCCGTGTCGACCGAGCCCTGGCCGTTGTCCACGAGGTATTTCAGGGTGACTGTGCCGTCGGCTGCCGGCTCGGCGCCCGAGCTTGAGCCGCAGGAGGTCAGGGCCGTCATCGTGAGAACGGCCAGAGCCGCTCCCAGCGCGCGGTGAGAGGTCTTCACAACGCCCCTCCGGGTCCGTTGAATCGTTTTAACGCCCCCCGATGCGAGTTAACGTAAGCGTTACAGGGCCTGGCGGTCAAGGCTCGATTTGAGGAACGGTCCCCAATCGTGATCCACGTGGAGCGGGTGGACTCTTGGATATCCGATCTCTTGAATGGGTAACGTTATTCATCGCGGCACCGGCCTGGAGCTCGTACAATCGGGTCGCGTCGAGTCGAACGGGGTGCGTCACATGGTCACGCGCGACGGGCGGCGACGGGTGACGATCACCGATGTGGCGAGCCACGCCCGGGTCTCCACCACCGCCGTGTCGAAGGTGCTGCGCAATGCGTACGGGGTCAGCGAGGCGATGCGCGTCAAAGTGCAGGCCGCCATCGACGAGCTCGGCTACCGGCCGCAGGCCGCGGCCCGGGCGATGCGGGGGCGCACGTTCACGTTCGGCGTGGTGCTGCCGCACATCAGGAACCCGTTCTTCGCCGACATCCTCGACGGCTTCGACGAGCAGATCGCGGGCGCCGGCTACCAGGCCATCATCGTCCAGGGCAGCGGCAGGGACGCCGAGGCCGAGGTCCGCGCCATCGACGCCCTGGTGGACCGGCAGGTGGACGGGATCCTCGTCGTCGCCGCCGTCATCGCCAGGGCCCGCCTCGAAGAGATGGCCAGGAACACGCCCACCGTCGTGCTCGGCCGCCACGACCGTTCGGCGGTCTACGACTCCGTGCTCGACGACGACGAGGCGGGGGCCGAGCTCGCCGTCGAGCATCTCATCGCGCTCGGCCACCGCCGCATCGCGCACATCACGCAGAAGGACGTCGGGGCCGTCCGCTCCGTGACGCTGCTGCACACCATCAGGGCCAGGACGTACGAGCGGGTGATGGCCGAGCACGGCCTGGCCGAGCACATCGCTCTCGCCGCCACCGCCTACACCGAGGAGGGCGGCCACCAGGGGACATGCGAGCTGCTGGCCCGCACGCCCCGGCCCACGGCCATCTTCGCCGGTGCCGACCAGGCGGCCTTCGGCGCGCTCGCGGCCATTCACGAGGCCGGGCTGGCCGTCCCCGGCGACGTCTCCGTGGTCGGCTACGACAACGCCCGCGCGGCGGCCCTTTCACACATCTCGCTGACCAGCGTGGACCAGGACGGGGTCATCATGGGCAAGACGGCGGGGCGGCTGCTGCTGGAGCGGATCGAGGGCCGCACGACGGCGGTGCGCTTCTCCGTCACGCCCACCCTGGTGACCCGCCGCTCCACCGCCCCGCCCGCCTGACGCGCGGGCGTCAGGTCAGAAGGAGTACGGGCCGAAGCGGCCCCAGGCCACGACGGCGGCCAGCAGGAGGAGCACCGCGTTGACGACGATCCCCTGGTATTCCTTGCGGCGGACGTGTACGACCGCGGCCCCGATCATGACGATGACCAGGCCGGCGGCGGCCAGCGGCGTCAGCACCGGGACGATGCCCAGCGCCGCGGGCAGGATGAGCCCGATGCCGGCCAGGACCTCCAGGGCGCCGATGCCCTTGACGGCGCCAGCGGAGAAGTCCTCCGTCCAGGCCAGGCCGGAGGTGGCCAGCTTCTCCTTCGGCTGGGACAGCTTCATCAGCCCGGCCCCGAGGAAGGCCAGGGCGAGGAGGCCGGCGATGATCCACAAAACGACGTTCATCGGAAGTCCGATCGATGGCGAGATGACTTAAAGCTTCAACCGGAAGATACGCACGTCGTACTTGAAGCGTCAAGCGTGAGTCGACGCGTGATCACTTGATTCATCAAGTTAGAGTGGAGAACATGGAGCACCCTCAGGAGCCGCGCTGGCTGACCGCCGAGGAGATGGAGAGCTGGCTGGCTCTGGTCACCGTGCTGATCAAGCTGCCGGCCGCGCTGGACGGGCAGCTGCTGCGCGACGCCGGGATCAGCCACTTCGAGTATCAGGTGCTGGCCGGGCTGTCGATGACCCCCGAACGCACCATGCGCATGAGCGACCTGGCGGTGATCTCGGAGGGGTCGCTCTCCCGCCTCTCCCACGTCGTCAACCGGCTGGAGAAGCGCGGCTGGGTGCGCCGCACGCCGGACCCGGACGACGGCCGCTACACCCTGGCCATCCTCACCGGGGAGGGCTGGGAGAAGGTCGTCGAGACCGCCCCCGGGCACGTCGAGGCCGTACGCGGCTTCGTCTTCGACCCCCTCACCAAGGCGCAGATCCGGCAGCTGCGCGAGATCGGCCGCCGCATCACCCACGCCATCGACCCCGGCGACGGCTGCCTCGACCGGCACCCGGCCACGGCGCGCCCGGAGCCCGACCCCGACCCCATCCCCAACCGGGAGCCCTCATGACGTCCATCCTCAACCCGGACATCCCAGCCGGGGCCTACGACGCTTTCCTGCCCGGCGCTGCCCCGGGCGCGGGCCCAGCGCCCCTGGACGCCCGCCGACGGCCCGCTCCCCGCTCTCTACCTCAGCCACGGAGCGCCCCCGCTCTTCGACGACGGGCCCTGGATCGGCGAGCTGTTCGCCTGGGCGCAGTCGCTGCCCAAGCCCAGGAGCATCCTCATCGTCTCCGCCCACTGGGAGGCCGCGCCGCTGGCCCTGTCCGCGCCCGCCGCCGGCACCCCGCTGGTCTACGACTTCGGCGGCTTCCACCCGCGCTACTACGCCATGACGTACGACACCCCCGACGCCGGCGCGCTCGCCCGGCGGGTGGCCGCGATGATGCCCGACAGCGAGCCGGTCCACCAGCACCCCAGCCGCGGCCTCGACCACGGGGCGTGGGTGCCGCTGATGGCCATGTACCCGCTCGGCGACATCCCGGTGCTGCAGCTCAGCATGCCGACCCACGACCCCGACCGGCTGCTGGAGCTCGGGGCGCGGCTGGCCCCGCTGCGGGAGGAGGGCGTGCTGGTGATCGGCTCGGGGTTCATGACGCACGGGCTCCCCTTCGTCACCTCGGAGATGCTCCACCGGGGCGTCGTCCCCGCCTGGTCCTCCGACTTCGACGCCTGGGCGGCCGACGCCCTGGCCAGGGGTGACGTGGGGGAGCTGGCGGCGTTCCGGACCCGCGCGCCCGGCATGCCGTACGCGCATCCGACCGTCGACCACTACATCCCGCTGTTCGTCACGCTGGGGGCGAGCGGCCGGGTGGACCGGCCGGTGGCGACGATCATCGACGGCTACATGATCGGATTCTCCAAGCGGTCCTTCCAGACGGTCGCGTAGCGCCGATACGTACGGCAAGAATCCAGAAAGTTTCGGTCAGCGTGACGGCGGCGCGGTGCTGGCCCGGACGATCAGCTCGGTGCCCAGCTCGACCCGGGTCTGCGCCAGCGGCTCGCCCTGCGCGAGCTTCATGAGCATGGTGGTGGCCGTGGCGGCCATCTCGGTGAGCGGCTGGCGGACCGTGGTCAGTGGCGGGACCGCCCACTGCACCGAGGGCAGGTCGTCGAAGCCGACGACGCTCAGGTCACCGGGGATGCGCAGGCCCAGCTCGTAGGCGGCGCGATAGACGCCGACGGCCTCCCCGTCGTTGCAGGCGAAGATCGCGGTCGGCGGGTCGGGCAGGCGCAGCAGCCGGTGGGCCTGGGCCAGGCCGCCCTCGATGATGAAGTCGCCCGAGCCGATCAGCTCGGGGTCGACGGGCACTCCGGCCAGGTCGAGCGCGGTGCGGTAGCCGTCGAGCCGGGCCCGGCTGGACAGGGCCCAGTCGGGCCCGGTGATGACGGCGATGCGGCGATGGCCGAGGTCGAGCAGGTGGCGGGTGGCCGACAGGCCGCCGCTCCAGTTGCCCGCGCCGACCGAGGGGACGCCGGGCCCGGGATCGCCCGACGGGTCGAGCAGGACGATGGGGATGTCGCGGGTGACGAGCTGGTCGCGCTGCTCCTTGGTCAGTCCGGAGAACACCGCGATCACGCCCGCCGGGCGGCGGCTCAGCACGCCTTCGATCCAGCCGTGCCCGGGGCCGGAGCGCTGCTGCATGTCGGAGATCACCACGGCCAGGTGGTGCTCGCGGGCGACCTGGTCGACCCCCTTGATCATCTCGATCGGATAGTCGCCGCCCAGAGCGTGGAACACCACCTCCACCAGGGCGGACGCGTTGACGCGCCGGCGCTGCCGGCGGTAGCCGTGGCGGCGGATGAGGCCCTCGACGAGGGCGCGGGTCTCGGGGGCGACCTCGGAGCGGCCGTTGACCACCTTGGAGACGGTCGCGGTGGACACGCCGGCCAGCTCGGCGAGCTGCGTGATGGTCAGCGGCTGTGGCGTGGCGGACGGCTCCTCGGTGGCGGTCATGGCCGCAGTCTAACGGGAGGGTTTCGGATTGTGGGACCGATTGTTTCGGCGGTCTTACGAGGAGGTTCTTGACGGGTTTCGGGAATTCGACCTAGAGTCCGGGCTTAACGATCGGACCTTGGACCGAAACTTTCCGACGCGCTGGCGAACCCCCCATTCGAAGGAGCGCGGCATGCATCGACCTGTCTCCAAACGCGGCGTGACGGCCGCGCCCGCCTACTACGACATCGCCCCAGCGCTCCGCTCCTGAGCGCCGGCCCCCACCGAAAGAGACCGACGTGAAGCTCCGCAACGTAACCCCGGTCGTGCTCGCCGCGGCCCTCGCCCTGTCCACGGCCGCCTGCGGTGGCGGCGGTGGCGGCACCCCGTCCCAGCCGTCGGGCGGCGACAGCAAGTCGTTCGAGTTCTGGTCGTTCTCCGGGATCGACCAGAAGGCCTCCGTCGACGACTACCAGAAGCAGAACCCCGGCTGGCAGATCAAGCTCACCGAGGTGGGCAGCTCGGTCGAGACGGCGCAGGCGCTCACCACGGCACTGGCCGGCGGCAAGGTGCCCGACCTCGTCCTCATCCAGGGCGACGACCTGCCCAAGTTCGTCCAGCAGCCCCAGAACTTCTACGACCTGCGCCAGCTCGGCGCCGACAAGATCAAGGGCGACTACCTCGACTGGGTGATGAGCGCGAGCACCGCCAAGGGCGGTGAGATCATCGGCATCCCGACGGACGTGGGCGGCATGGCCGTCGCCTACCGGGCCGACCTGTTCAAGGAGGCCGGGCTGCCGACCGACCGCGAGGAGGTGGGCAAGCTCTGGTCCACCTGGGACGCCTTCATCGAGACCGGCAAGAAGTACACCGCCAAGACCGGCAAGGCGTTCATGGACAACGCGGCCACCAGCGTGTTCTACCAGGCGGTCAACCAGGGACCGCAGAAGTACTACGACCCCTCGGGCAACGTGGTCTACAGCACCAGCCCGCAGGTCAAGACGGCCTTCGACCTGTCGCTCAAGGCCGTGCAGGCCGGGATCACGGCCAAGCAGGGCTCGTTCACCGAGGGCTGGACCGCGGGCATGGGCAAGGGCCAGTTCGCGGTGATCTCCGCGCCGTCGTGGATGCTGGGTGCGATCCGCAGGAACGCCCCCGACACCAAGGGCAAGTGGGACGTCGCCACCATCCCCGGCGGGGCGGGCAACTGGGGCGGTAGCTACCTGGCGATCCCCAAGGGCGCCAAGAACGCCAAGGCGGCCTGGGAGTACATCACCAAGACCCAGTCGCCGCAGGGCCAGCTGACGCACTTTTTGGACTCCGGCTCGCTGCCCACGACCCCGTCGGTCTACAAGGACGCCAAGCTCACCGGGCTGAAGGACGAGTTCTTCTCCGGCGCGCCGATCGGCGCGATCTACACGAACTCGCTGCTCGGGCTCAAGCCGTTCTACATCGGCCCGGACAGCTCCGCCATCGGCCAGGAGCTGCAGAACGCGATCACGAACGTCGAGCAGGGCAAGGGCGATCCGGCCAAGGCGTGGGACACGGCGCTGGCCAACGTCAAGACGGCCATCGGCAAGTAGGATCAGCGTGACGACGAGCCTCAGCACGCCGCGGGCGGTGGAGACGCCGCCCGCGCTCACGACTCGGGTGCGGCAGAGCATCGGCGAGCGCATCGCCCCTTACTTCTACATCGCCCCGTTCTTTCTGATCTTCGCGGTCTTCGGCCTGGTTCCGCTGCTGTTCACGTTCTACGTGGCGCTGTTCGACTGGAACCCCATCGGCGAGCACGTCTTCATCGGCTTCGACAACTTCAGCCGCCTGCTCGCCGACGCCCGGTTCTGGAACGCGCTCAAGAACACGATCAGCATCTGGGTGCTGTCCACCGTCCCGCAGCTGGTCCTGGCGCTGCTCCTGGCCCACCTGCTCAACCACGCGCGGCTGCGGCTGGCGGTCTTCTTCCGGATGTCGATGCTGGTGCCGTACATCACCTCGGTGGCGGCCACCACGATCGTCTTCGCCCAGATGTTCGACCGCGACTACGGCCTGCTCAACTGGCTGCTCGGGTTCGTCGGCGTGGAGCCCATCGACTTCAAGCAGTCGGTGTGGGGCAGCCACCTGCTGATCGCCGTGATGGTGACCTGGCGCTGGTTCGGCTACACGACCCTGCTCTACCTGGCCTCGCTGCAGGCGATCCCGCGCGCGATCTACGAGGCGGCGTCGGTGGACGGCGCGGGCGGGTGGAAGCAGTTCCGCCACATCTCCATCCCGTCGCTGCGTCCCGTCATCGTCTTCACGGTCGTGACCTCGACGATCGGCGGGCTGCAGATCTTCACCGAGCCGCTGCTGATCTCCCGGTCGCAGACCTGCGGGGCGATCCGGCAGTGCCAGACGCTCACGTTGTTCCTGTACGAGCAGGGCTTCGGCCAGTTCCAGTTCGGTTACGGCGCGGCCATCGGCGTGGCCCTGTTCGTCCTCGTCATCGTCGCCGCGACGGTCAACTACCTCCTGTCCACCCGCATCCGCCCGGAGCGCTGATGACCTCCAAGAGCAATCGGGTCCCCTGGTGGACCTACCTCCTGCTGGGGCTGGCGGCGTTCGCCTGCATCTTCCCGCTGTACTGGATGTTCGTGGTGGCCACGACCGACTCGGCGACCGCCACCCAGCTGCCGCCGAAGATCACGCCGGGCGGCAACTTCTTCCACCTGGCCGAGCTGGTGTTCACGACCGTGCCGTTCGTGCGCTCGATCGTCAACAGCCTGATCGTGGCCGGGATGATCGCCGTCGGGCACGCGGTGCTCTGCTCCCTGGCCGGGTTCGCCTTCGCCAAGCTGCGCTTCCCCGGCCGCAACGTGCTCTTCCTGATCGTCGTGCTCACCATGACCGTGCCCACGCAACTCGCGGTCATCCCGCAGTACATGATCATCTCTGCCCTGGACTGGGTGGACACGTTGCAGGCCCTCATCGTGCCCGGCCTGGCCAGCGCGTTCGGCATCTTCTGGATGCGCCAGCACCTGTCCACGACGATCAGCGACGAGATCCTGCAGGCGGCCCGCATCGACGGGGCGAACACCTGGCAGATCTTCTGGCGCATCGCGTTCCCGCTGGTGCGGCCGGCCGCGTTCGTGCTCGGGCTGCTCGGCTTCGTCACCTCGTGGAACGACTTCCTGTGGCCGTTCATCGTGCTGAAGTCGCCCGAGATGTACACCGCGCAGATCGCCATCAAGGCGCTGCAGAACAGCCTCGACGTCGACCTCGGCCTGGCCATGTCGGGCTCTTTCCTGGCCACCCTGCCGCTGCTGGTGCTGTTCGTGTTCGTCGGCAGGCGGATGGTGGCGGGGATCATGGACGGCGCCTTCAAGGGCTGAGAACTCACATTAAGGAAGTCATGACATTCGTGAATGAGCCGTGGCGTGACCGCGGCCGCCCGTCCGCCGAACGCGTCGAGGCCCTGCTGGCCGAGATGACGCTGGAGGAGAAGGTCGCGCAGCTCGGCTCCGTGTGGATCCAGACCGACGACCCCGGCAACGTCGCGCCCCTGCAGGACCGCTTCGCCGCGGTGGAGGGGCTGGAGGAGCGGCTGCGCGACGGGGTCGGGCATCTCACCCGCGTGTACGGCACCGCGCCGCTGTCCGCGGCCGAGGGCGCGGCCCGGCTGCGGGAGCTGCAGGAGCGCGTGGTGGCCTCGAACCGGCTCGGCGTGCCCGCGATCGCCCATGAGGAGTGCCTGACCGGGTTCGCGACGTTCGGGGCGACCGCGTACCCGACGCCGCTGGCCTGGGCGGCGACGTTCGACCCCGGTCTGGTCGAGCGCATGGCGGCGGCGATCGGCGCCGATCTGCGGGACGCGGGCGTGCACCAGGGCCTGTCGCCGGTGCTGGACGTCGTACGCGACTATCGCTGGGGGCGGGTCGAGGAGACGCTGGGCGAGGACCCGTACCTGGTGGGCAAGATCGGCGCGGCCTACGTGCGCGGGCTGGAAAACACCGGGATCATCGCCACCCTGAAGCACTTCGCCGGCTACGCGGCCTCGCGCGCGGCCCGCAACCACGCACCCGTCAGCATCGGCCCGCGCGAGCTCGCCGACGTGATCCTCCCGCCGTTCGAGACGGCGCTGCGCGAGGGCGGCGCGCGTTCGGTGATGAACTCCTACACCGACCTCGACGGCGTCCCGGCCGCCGCCAGCGCGGACCTGATGCGGCGGCTGCTGCGGGACGAGTGGGGGTTCGAGGGGACGGTGGTGTCGGACTACTGGTCCGTCCCGTTCCTCGCCTCCATGCACCGGGTGGCCGAGGACGTCGCGGCGGCGGGCGCGATCGCGCTGTCGGCCGGGATCGACGTGGAACTCCCCGACACCCGCGGGTACGGCCGCAACCTGGTCGAGCAGGTGAAGGCGGGCCACGTCGACGAGGCGCTCGTGGACGAGTCGGTACGCCGCGTGCTCCGGCAGAAGGTCGACCTCGGCCTGCTGGACGGCGGCCCGCTCGTCCCGGACGGCGCCGAGGACGTGGACCTGGACAGCGCGCGCAACCGCGAGCTGGCCGCCGAGGTCGCGGAACGTTCCATCGTGCTGCTGTCCAACCCCGGCCGGGCCCTGCCCGTCGACCCGCTCGTGACCTGGCGGCTGGCGGTCATCGGGCCGTGCGCCGACGACCCGCGTACCCTCATGGGCTGCTACTCCTTCCCCAACCACGTGCTCGACCGCTTCCCCGAGAGCGGCATGGGCCTGCCGGTCGCCTCGATCCTGGAGGGCCTGACGGCCGAGTTCCCCCACGCCGACGTGCGCCACTGCCTCGGAGCCGAGGTGTCGGGCGACGACGCGTCGGGGATCCCCGAGGCCGCCGAGGTCGCCGCCCAGGCCGACCTGGTGCTGCTGTTCGTCGGCGACCGGGCCGGGATGTTCGGCGGCGGCACGTCGGGCGAGGGCTGCGACGCGGCCGACCTGCGGCTGCCCGGCCGCCAGGCCGACCTGGTCGAGGCGGTCCTGGCCACAGGCACGCCGACCGTGCTGGTCGTGGTGTCGGGGCGGCCTTACGCGCTCGGCGCCTACCAGGACCGGGTGGCCGCCGCGGTCCAGGCGTTCTTCCCCGGGGTCGAGGGTGCGACCGCCGTCGCCGGCGTGCTCAGCGGCCGGGTGAACCCGTCCGGGCGGTTGCCCGTGCAGATCCCGTACTCGCCGTTCGTGAACCCGTCCACCTACCTCCAGCCACCCCTGGGGCAGAAGGCGGAGGGCATCACGGTGCTCGACCCGACCCCGGCTTTCCCCTTCGGGCACGGGCTGTCGTACGCGGCGATCACGTACGAGGCCATGCGGACGTCGAGGGCGGAATACGGCACGGACGGCGTGGTCGACGTGCGGGTGACCGTGCGCAACGACGGTGACCGGCGCGCCGAGGAGGTCGTGCAGGTCTACGCCACCGACCCGGTGGCCCAGGTCGCCCGGCCCGTCCAGTGGCTGGTCGGCTTCGCCCGCGTGCCCCTCGACGCGGGGGAGAGCCGCGAGGTGGTCTTGGAGGTGCCCGCCGAGGCGTTCTCGTTCACCGGGCTCGGCGGGCGGCGGCTCGTCGAACCGGGGGAGATCGTGCTGTCCTCCGGGCCGTCGGCCGCCGACCTGCCGCTGAGCGCGTCCATTCGGCTGGTCGTCGATCCCGCGAAGGAGGGGTGAACGTGCGTACGTACGGCAACCCCGTCGTCGCCGGCTTCCATCCGGACCCCAGCGTGTGCCGGGTCGGCGAGGACTACTACCTGGTGTGCTCCAGCTTCGAGTATTTCCCGGGCGTGCCGATCTTCCACAGTCGCGACCTCGTGCACTGGCGCCAGATCGGCAACGTCCTCGACCGGCCCTCGCAACTGAACCTGCCGCCGGACGTGCCCGCCTCCGGCGGCATCTACGCGCCCACCATCCGCCACCACGACGGGCGCTTCTATGTGATCACCACCAACGTGAGGGCCGGCGGCAACTTCATCGTCACCGCCGAACGCCCCGAAGGCCCCTGGTCCGAGCCGGTCTGGATCGACCTGCCCGGCATCGACCCCGACCTGACCTGGGACGAGGACGGCGCCTGCTGGTGCGCCTTCTCCGGCACGCAGGTGGCGCGCGTCGATCCGGCCGAGGGCAGGATGCTGGAGGGGCCGTACCAGGTCTGGTCCGGCACCGGCGGGAAATATCCGGAAGCGCCGCACCTCTACCAGGTGGACGGCTGGTGGTACCTGCTCATGTCCGAGGGCGGCACCGAGCGCGGCCACGCCGTCTCGATCGCCCGCGCCCGCTCGCCGCGCGGCCCGTTCGAGCCCGGCCCGGTCAACCCGATCCTGACGCACCGCGGCACCGACCGGCCCATCCAGAGCACCGGCCACGCCGACCTCGTTCAGGCCGCCGACGGGACCTGGTGGATGGTCCTGCTCGGCACCCGCCCGCGCGGCTACACCCCCGAGTACCAGGTGCTCGGGCGGGAGACGTTCCTCACGCCCGTACGGTGGGAGGACGGCTGGCCGGTCGTGGGCCCCGTCGAGGAACGCCACCCGGCGCCCGCCGCCTGGCACCCGCTCCCGCCCGAGCCCTCCCGTGACGACTTCGACGAGCCCTCGCTACGGCCCTGCTGGATCTCGCCGCGCGGCCGACCGGACGGCTCCTGGTCGCTGACCGAGCGGCCCGGCCGGCTGACCCTGCACGCCACCGGCCCGACCCTCGACCGGCCCGGCCACACCTTCGTCGGCCGCCGCCAGCAGCACCACGACTGCCGCGTCACCGCCCTGCTGGAGCCGGGCGCGGGCACGGCCGGGGTGTCGGTCCGGATGGACGAGGCCCACCACTACGACCTGGAGGTCCAAGGGGGGCTGGTGCGGGTGGTCGCGCGCATCGGCCCGCTCCGGCAGTGCCTGGCCGAGCGTCCGGTGCCGCCTGGGCCGCTCACGCTCGCTCTCGACATCCGTACCCGCGACATCCTGCCGCCGTCCGTCATCTCACCGGCCGACGAGCCGGTGGGGGTGGACGGCCGGGGGCCGGACACCATCGCCTTCTCGGCGGACGGCACGCTCCTGGCCGAGCTGGACGGGCGCTACCTGTCCACCGAGGTGGCCACCGGGTTCACGGGGCGGGTGATCGGGATGTACGCGACGGAGGGGAGCGCGAGCTTCGACTGGTTCGACTACCAGCCCGCCGACCACTGACCGGACCGCCCACCCTTCGGGAGGAGCGGCTCAGGGCGTGATGGGCGGCGGAGGCGGGCTGCCTCCGCCCCCCGGAGGACGGCAACGCCGTACGGGGTCCTCTCCTCCCGAGGGGCGCCAACCTCGTGCGGCGAGCCCCCGAGGGATGCCAACCCGGTGTGGCGGCCCCCTCCTCCCGAGGGACGGCAACTCCGTGCGGTGGCCCCTCATCTCCCCCGGAAGGGCGGCAACTCCGTGCGGTGGCCCCTCATCTCCCCCCGAAAGGACGGCAACCCCGTGCGGTGGGACGGGCGTTTAAGGTGCTTCCCTTATTAAGGCAGTCGCCTTAGGGTTGAGGGCGACTCGTCAACGACAATGGGGGCGTCATGACCGAAACCATGCCCGATTACCCCTTCCCGCGCACGACGGCACTGGAGCCGCCGAAGGAGTGGGCCGAGCTGCAGGACCGCTGCCCCGTGGCCCACGTGCGGCTGCCCAGCGGCGACGCCGCCACGCTGCTGACCCGCTACGACGACGTCCGCGCGCTGCTCACCGACACCAGCTTCCAGCGCGGAGGCGAGGGCGCGGCGCGGGTGTCCACGACGGACGACGGCGGGATCTTCTCCCGCAGCAGCACCACCCGCATGCGGGAGGGCGAGGACCACCTGCGGTGGCGGCGGCTGCTCAGCAAGTCCTTCACCATCCGCAAGATGGAGTCCTGGCGCCCCCGGGTGCAGCAGATGACCGACGAGCTCATCGACGACCTGCTCAAGTCCGGCTCGCCCGCCAACCTGTCGGTCCAGCTGGGCCTGCCGCTGCCGGTGCGGGTCATCTGCGCCCTCGTCGGCGCCCCCAGCGAGGACCAGGACAAGTTCGCGCACTGGTCCCAGGTCATGCTGACGCTGACGCGCTACACGCAGGAGGAGGTGCTGAAGACGTACGAGGAGTTCGGCGCGTACACCTCCGCCCTCGTCGAGGAGAAGCGGGCGGACCCCGGCGACGACCTGCTCAGCGAGCTGACCCAGATCTCCGACAGCGAGGACGGCCGGCTCAGCCACGAAGAGCTGATCACCACCGTGATGGCGCTGCTGCTGGCCGGGCACGAGACCACGTCCAACATGATCGCCATCATGGCCGCGATGCTGCTCGCTGAGCCGGAGCGCTACCAGGCGGTCGTCGACGACCCGGAGCTGATCCCCGGCACCGTCGAGGAGGTGCTGCGGCTGGACAGCACGCTGAGCGTGGTCGGCTTCCCCAGGGTCGCCACCCAGGACTCCGAGTTCGCCGGCACCGCGGTGCGCGTGGGCAGCACCGTCATCCCGTGCCGGCCCGCGGCGAACCGGGACCCGCGCAAGTTCGCCGATCCGGACGCGTTCGACCCGCGCAGGGACAACGCCAACCAGCACCTGACGTTCGGCGCGGGCCCGCACTACTGCCTCGGGCAGCCGCTGGCCAGGCTGGAGCTGCAGGTCGTGCTCGGCACGCTCGCCCGCAGGCTGCCCACCCTGCGCCTGCGCGACAGCGCCGACGAGCTGAAGCTGCGCACCGGGCTGCTGTCGGGCGGGCTCCAGGACGTGTGGGTCACATGGTGAGCTCGCGATGACCGTTCAGGCGTCCGCGCGCGCGGTGACCGCCAGGAGCGCGATCATGCGTGCGGCGGAACGCCTGTACGCCACCGAAGGCTTCGCCGGGGTGTCGATCCGGCAGATCGGCGAAGCCGCCGGGCAGCGCAACAAGTCCGCAGTGCAGTATCACTTCACCTCCCGTGACGAACTCGTCAAGGCCATCCTGGCCGAGCACGCCGAGGCCATGGAGGTGCACCGGCTGGCGATGATGAGCCGGCTCGGCGATCCCGGTGAGATGTCGCCGCGCGACCGGATCCGCTGCGTGGTCCTGCCCCACATCGAACGCCACGTCGATCTGGGCGTCCCCTCCTGGTACGGCCGCTTCCTCGCCCAGGTTGTCGTCGAGCCCGCGCTGCGCGAGTACGCCGTCAGCGTCCACCTGGAGCGGCCGTCCCTGCGCCGCCTGTACGACGCCACGCGGGAGCCGGGCGAGCCCGATCCCGGCCGGGCCGCACGGCGGGAGGCCATGACCCGCGTGCTCATCGTGCACATGTGCGCCGAACTGGAACGCGACCTGGCCGCAGGCGACACCACCGCATCGGGACGAGATCTGGCCACCGGTCACGCCACCGCCGCGTCCGCCGCGACGGCCTGGCGGCGGCTGGGCGACGACCTCGTCACGGCGGTCTGCGGCCTCCTCGGCGCTCTGCGATCCGACCCACGCTGACCGCCGACCTGCGCTGACGGCCGACCGGCGCTGACGGCCGACCTGCGCTGGCCGCCGTCCAGCGCTGACCCCGTCCAAGGCCGACCTCCGTCCGGCGCTGACCAGCCGGTAAGAGCTGACCGCCGTCCGGGGGTGACCGCCGTCCAGGGCCGGCCACCGGGCAAGGCTGGGCGGCGCGCTTGTCCGTGACTTGGCCGCGGGTTGGGCGCGGCTCGGCGCGCGTCCAAGAAGTCGCGAAGTCCGCGACAAGTGCGCCTGCCTAACGTTGCCCCGTGGACGCCCAGCAGGGCATCCGGACCCCCGCCGAGCGGCGGGGTGCTCATCCGACTTCTCCCGGGAGGGGCCGCAGATGCCAGGCGAGACTTTCATCCTCACCGCGGACGGGAACGCGCGCGCCGAGCGGATGACCGTGCTGCTCGAACCCCGCTGGGCCGAGATCGCCGACGGCCGGACGGCGCCGCACGGCAACCCGTACCTCAGGGGCCTGATGTCCGCGCTGCTGTGGGCGGCGCTGGCCGTGCTCGGGTCGGTCATGTACGTGTTCGGCTGGGTGCTGTTCGGCGGCGGCGGCGCGTGAGAGGGCAGGTCACGGGGCTGAGCTCGTAATGAGCTAGTGTGCTATGGAATCAATAGCACGCCCGGTTCCGGGTGGTACCGGAAGGTAGGCTGGTCACCATGGCTGAACACCTCTCCGAGACCGTCGTGACGGACGGGAGCCCGCATGGCATCTCGTGCGACGTGCAGTTCGTCGACGTGTTCAAGGTGCTCGGCAAGCGCTGGAACGGCATGATCCTCGTCGCGCTGATGCAGCGGCCCGCGCGCTTCGGCGAGCTGGCCAAGTCGATCTCCGGGATCACTGACGGCATCCTGTCGGATCGCCTGCGGGAGCTGATGGCGGCGAGCCTCGTCGAGCGCCAGCTGGCCGACGGCCCCGCCACGGCGGTCCTCTACCGGCTCACCCCCATCGGCGAGGACCTGCGCGGCGCCTTCCAGGAGCTGCACGCCTGGGCCGCCCGCAACAACATCCACGAGCAGTGCGCCCCCTGACCGGCGGGCTTCACCGCCGGGCGAGGTCGATGAGCTCGGCGTAGAGGGAGAGCGTCTCGTCGATGCCCGGCTCGCTCTCGGGGCTGCGGCCGGACGTGGCGAACAGGACGTGGTCCACGCCGGTGCCTTCGAGCCCGGCCAGGTCGTCGGCGATCTGGCGCGGCGAGCCGCCCAGGAACGGCCGGTCGTCTCCCATCGGCTCGGCGATGATCGGCACGTTGGCCCTGGCGACCACGGTGACCGACTCCGGGTCGCGGCCGGACTCCTCGACCGCCGCCCGGAAGGCCTTGCCGAGGCCGAGCAGCGCGTCACGCGAGACGGCCACCGGATTGAGCCCGTCGGCGATGCGGGCCGCCCGCCTCACCCCGCCCGGCGTCATCGCGCCCAGCAGGATCGGCACCCGCGCCTGCACCGGTTTGGGGTTGATCTCCGACTCGGCGATCCGGGTGAACTTCCCGTCGTACGAGACGGGGTCCGGCCCCCAGCAGGCCCGCATGGCGGCGACGACCTCGTCCATGCCGGGCCCGATCCGGCTCATCGGCACCCCGGCCGCCTCGAACTCCTGCGGCATCCACCCCTGGCCCAGCCCCGCGACGACCCGCCCGCCGCTGAACTGGTCGAGGGTGGCGAAGCGCTTGGCCAGGACGGCGGCCGGGTGGAGCAGGGCGTCGATGATGCTGGTGCCGAGCTTGACGCGTGAGGTGAGCGCGGCCACGTAGCTCAGCGTCTCCAGCGGCTCGTAGGTCTGCCGGTAGACCTCGGGCACGGGCTGCGGCTCCCCGCCGCCCATCGAGACGGGCGCGACGGGCCGCAGCAGCCTCTCGTAGGTCCACACCGAGTCGTACCCGAGCCGTTCGGCCTCGCGTGCGACGCGGCCGATGTTCTCCGGGCCGGCCAGCGGGCCCGACGTGGGCAGGGCGATACCTAGTTCCATGCCCGAAGCGTACTCTATTTTTCGTAGTTTGCTAGGTAGTGATGAGTGAACTGCGGGAGTTGTAGCGCTTTCATGCGCGAGGGCGGCGTGTCATACTTTCCCTCCGAAATGTTCGAAGCTTGACCGAAACTTTCTGGAGGCCGGATCTATGCCCGATGGGCACTGGGTCACCACGTGGACGGCGATGCCGCAGCTCACCGAGCCGGGCAACCTGCCGCCCGCGCCGTACACGCAGGAGAACCTGGTCCTGGCCGACAGCACCGTACGGCAGACCCTGCGGGTGTCGGTCGGCGGGCAGCGGTTCCGGCTGCGCCTGTCCAACGCGTTCGGCGGCGCGCCGCTGCCCGTCACCCGCGTCACCGTGGCGCTCCCGGGCGGCGGGAAGGCCGGGGTGAGCGCGATCCGGCCGGAGAGCGTCCGCCCGGTGACGTTCTTCGGCCGGCCCTCGGCGGTCGTTCCGGTCGGGGCGCAGGTCGT
This sequence comes from Nonomuraea sp. NPDC004186, assembly GCF_053603495.1. Lineage (NCBI taxonomy): Bacteria > Bacillati > Actinomycetota > Actinomycetes > Streptosporangiales > Streptosporangiaceae > Nonomuraea > Nonomuraea sp. NPDC004186. Next base: position 17,404 of record NZ_JBSGFQ010000039.1, read on the forward strand.
GTCCGACCCGCTCGACCTCACGCTGGCCGCGGGCACCGTACTGACCGTGACCCTCTACCTGGCCGATGGCCAGGCCTCCACCGCCGTCACCTCGCACCCCGGCTCCCGGACCACCTCCTACCTCGCCAGGGGCAACCAGGCCGACGCGGCGGACCTCACCGGCGCCACCCCCGTCGACCACTGGTACTTCCTCAGCGGCCTCGAGGTCTGGGCCAAGCCCGCCACGGCGACGCTGGCCCTGGTCGGCGACTCGCTGACCGACGGCAGGGGCTCCACCACCAACCAGAACGACCGCTGGCCCGACCAGCTCTTCGACCGCCTGCAGGCCGACCGCCGCACCGCGGGCGCCGCCTTCGCCAACCAGGCGGCGGGCGGCAACCGCGTGCTCAACGACGGGCTGGGTCCCAACGTCCTGGCCCGCCTCGACCGCGACGTGCTCGCGCAGAGCGGCGTGAAGTGGCTGATCCTCTTCGAGGGCGTCAACGACATCGGCACCGCGGACGCCACCCAGGAGGCCCAGAAGAGGATCGCCGACGAGCTGATCGCCGCCTACGACCAGATCGTCGCGCGCGCTCACGCGCAGGACATCCGGGTGTACGGGGCCACGATCACGCCCTTCGGCGGCAGTTTCTACGACGACGCCCAGGGCTACCGCGAGGCGGCCCGGCAGACGGTCAACGACTGGATCCGCACGAGTGGCGCGTTCGACGCGGTGATCGACTTCGACCGGGCGCTGCGGGACCCGGCCGATCCCCGGCGGATGCTCGCGATCTTCGACGTGGGCGACCATCTGCACCTGAACCCGACGGGCTACAAGGCGCTCGCGGACGCGGTGCCCGCGCGGTTGCTGCACCGGTAGCGCGGGCGTCAGTCCCAGGGTTGCCGGTAGGACGGCTGGTAGGCGTGCAGGCGCAGGCGCAGGGTGAGGGTGACGGTGGTGCCGGCGGGCAGCTCCACCGTCAGGTGCGGGCCGTTCACCGGGGTCTCGGTGACCGACCGCACGGGCTCGTGGTGGACGTACTCGGTGTCGTGGCCGGTCCAGCCCGGCTCGGCGGCCGTGGCCGTGACGCCGGCGATCTCGTGCTCCCCGAACGCCCCCGCCTGCACGACCAGCACCCGGTCGGCGGTGGCGGAGAGGTTGACGAGCGTGACCACCGTGGTCTCGGGCTCGATCGAGCTGACCAGCGCCGCCACCTGCTCGGGCACGCCGGGACGGCGGCGTACGGCGTCGAAGTAGCGCACCCTGGCCTGCTGCAGGCCCCCGTTGTAGATGACCTGCGGCCCGCCCCACATGAGCTGCGTGAGGGCCTCGGTCACCACGGGGTTGACGTTCTGCCAGAGGTGGATGTCCGACTCGGGCAGGTCGCGGTCGGCGTTGTCGAGCAGCAGGGCGATGCGGCGGCGGGCCTGGGCGTGCGCGGCGGCGAGGATCTGCTCGGGATAGCCGGGGTTGTCGCCGCACAGGTACGCGTACCAGGGCTCCTCGTGCCCGGCCTCCTCCTTGTCGCGGAACGGCCGCACCGTGGCCCAGTCGTAGCCGGTCGCGGCGCGCAGCGCGTCCAGGCGGGCGCGGTCCTCCGGGGCGCCGGTGTGGTGCCAGAGCGCGAGCGGTACCGAGGTCTGGACCGGGTTGTAGTCGAACCAGCCCTTGTCGCTGTGCCGGTAGGGGATCAGCAGCGTCGGCACGTCCACGTCGGAGCCGAGGTGGGCGCGCCAGCGGCCCTGGTTGGCCGAGTCGCTCTGGCTGAACGGCAGCTTCACGCCCCTGGCGATGACCGCGTCCAGCAGCGACCTGATGAGGTCCAGGTAGCCGTCGTCGCGGGTGGCCAGGGCGGCGCTGAGGGCGCCGACGGCCGTCGCCTGGCCGATGCTGTACACGCCGTGCGGCCAGGTCCAGCCGTAGTGGCCGCCGTACCAGCGCCCGTCGAGCAGGCTGCCGACCACACCGTCGAGGCCGACGTTGTCGGGGACGACGCCGCCGTTCTCCTCGGCCCGGCGCCGCCAGGCTCCGACGTACTCGCGCAGCCAGGCGGCGTACCGCTCGTCTCCCGAGACGAGGTAGGCGTTGCAGACCAGGCCGGCCACGCTGAGGTTGCCGACCGCGTCGCCCCGGCCGAGGCGGCGCTGCATCTCGGCGCCCAGGCGGGGGTCGTCGGCGAGCGGCGGCACGGGTTCGCCGTCGGGGACGAGCCAGTCCAGCGGGTAGCCGTACTGCGCGGCTTCCGCCGGAGTCCACGGGTACGAGGGCGATTCGGACACCCCGTCCCGCGCGCCCCGGCTGCCGTTGTGCGGGGCCTTGATGATGCGGTGCGCCGGGTCGTAGTTGCCCTTGGCCGGGTCGAGGTAGAGGTCGGCGAACCTGGTCGCCCGCCCGGCCCAGGCCGCCGGGTCGGCGGCGGTCAGGAAGTACGTGAACAGCAGGCTCTCGCCCTGGTGGAACCAGTCGTAGCCGATCTCGAACTCGTCGGCGAACATGCCCAGCTCGGTCATCTGCCCGACGACGCCGTGCCAGTGCCGGGCGCTGCCGTCGAGCAGGTCGTCCGCGCCGCCCAGCAGGTAGAGCTGCGGCCAGTTGAAGAACGGCTCGAAGAAGTCGTCCGCGCCGTCGCGGGAGGACAGCCGGCCGGAGTACCGCAGCGAGCCGTCCGGCCTGGTGTAGCGGTCGGAGAACAGCCGCCACCCGCTGTCCAGCAGGTCGAGCAGGGCACGCTGGGCCAGCGCCCACGCCGGGGGGTCGAGGACGGGGACGCTGGCTTTCACGACGGTCATGTAACTCCTAGGAGAGGCGGTCATCCCTTGGTCGCGCCGGCGGTCAGCCCGGCGACCAGGAAGCGCTGGGAGAAGAGGAATACCAGCAGCACGGGAGCGATGGACAGCAGGGTCGCCAGGACGAGCTCGGGCGGCTGCACCTCGGCGTTGGCGCCGACGACGGGGTTGAACGTGGGGGTCGCGGCCAGCATCTGCGTGAGCCCGACCTGCATGGGGTAGTTGTCGCTGTCCGGCAGCATCACGTACGGCAGGAAGAAGTTGTTCCAGTTCGTCACGAAGCTGAAGAACGCGACCAGCGCGACCACCGGCTTGGCCAGCGGCAGCGCCACCCGCAGGAACGTCGCGCTCTCCCCGCACCCGTCCAGCCGCGCCGCGTCGAGCAGCTCGCCGGGGACGCTGGTGGAGAAGTAGATGTACGTCAGGTAGACGCCGAACGGGAAGAACGACATCGGCAGCACGACCGAGGCCGCCTGGTTGACCAGGCCGACGTAGCTGAGCTCCAGGAAGATCGGCAGCACCAGCGCGGTCCCCGGCATGAGCATCACGACCAGCGTGACGATCAGCAGCAGCCGCCGGCCGGTGAAGCTCATGAGCGCCATCGCGTAGCCGGCGGGGATGCTCACCAGCAGGGTCAGCGCCACGGAGAACGCCGCGTACGTGACGGAGTTGCCCATCCAGGTCAGCACGGCGCCGTCCTGGAAGGACATGAGGTGCTGCCAGTTGGTGACGAGCGAGCCGAGCGAGCCCGGCGACAGCGGGTTCCCGTGGATCAGGTCGGCCGGGCTCTTGGTCGAGGCGAGCACCAGCCACAGCATGGGGAGGACGAAGAACACCGCGAATACCAGCAGGAACGCGGTGACGAGCACTTTCGCGACAGCCCGCGCGGGGTCAGTCCGTGTCAAAGAGACCTCCCCGCGCGACGAACAGCCCGGCGCAGCACAGCGCCACGATGAGCAGGTCGACGGCGATCGCCGCGGAGCCGTTGAAGTCGTTCTGGTTGAAGGCGTACAGGTACGCGAGCTGGTTGATCGAGTAGTCGTTGCCCACCACGCCGAAGCTGGCCTGGGAGATGAGCTGCGGCTCGACGAAGAGCTGCGTGCCCGCCGCCAGGGACAGGATCAGCATGTAGACGATCCACTTGCGCAGCATCGGCAGCTGCACCCGCAGCGCGATCTTCACCGGCCCGGCGCCGTCCACCCGGGCGGCCTCCATGAGCTGGTGGGGGATCGTGTTGAGCGCGCCGTACATGACCACGATCCAGCCGCCCGCGCCGGTCCAGAACGCGATCAGGGTGAAGATCCACGGCAGGTGACCCGGCGAGATCACCTGCACGAAGGTCTCGCCCCAGAGCGCGCGGACGAGGTCGTCCACCGGGCTCACGGACGGGTCCAGCATGAACAGCCAGAGCAGCACGCTCGACGCGCCCGCCAGCGCGCCGGGGACGTAGTAGACGAACCGCAGCGCGGCCCGCGACCAGCCCGCGGTGAGCCGGTGGACCAGCAGCGCGAGCAGCAGGACCAGCACGGTCAGGGTGACCAGCCAGAGCACGAGGTAGGTCGCCACGTGCTCGACGGCGGCCAGGAACCGGAAGTCCTGAGCGGTCCTGACGAAGTTGGCGAAACCGGTGAAGACGCCGCGGGCATCGGTGAAGGCCAGATTGAGCGCGTACACCGTGGGCACGATGCCGAACGCGACCAGCAGCACCACGTACCCGGAGACGAAGACGTGCCCGGCGGAGAGCCGCAGTCTCGATCCGGTCACTTGGTGACCTGGTAGCCGAAGACCTGGGCCTGCTGCTCGATGGCCGTCTGCCACTCCGGCAGCAGCGACTCGACCGTCTTGCCCGCGGTCTGCCCGGGGATGACGGTCTTGGCCCAGACCGCCTCCTGGCTGAACTCGGGGGAGCCCCAGCCGGGCCACACCTGCCCGGCCGCGGCCGAGATCGGGCCGGCGAGGTCGCCGGCGTAGTAGCCGCTGTCCTGCTGCTTCTTGATCCACTTGGTCGCGGCGGGCGCGTACGCGGGATAGCCGGGGGAGAGCTCGACCTGGTACGCGTCGGCCGTCGCGACCCAGCCGATGAAGTCCTTGGCCGCGTCGAGGCGCGCGCTGTGCCGCGACAGCCACCAGGTGCCGCCGCCGACGTTGCCGGTCACCGGAGTGCTCTGGTCGGACCAGCGCAGGGCGTCACCCACGGCCAGCTCGCCCTTCGGGGTCTTGAGCGTGCCCTGGAAGACCGCGCCGCCGTACCACGCCGGGCCGGGCAGCATGAGCACCTTGTCGCCCTGGCTCTTGGCGAACTCGGGACCGAACAGGGACAGCATCGACATGGTCTTGTTCGCGACGAGCTTGTCCATCATCTTCGCGGTGCGCACGCACTTGGGGTCGGTCGCCTTGACGGTGATGGCCTTGGGCCCGGTGACCTGGTTGGCCGGGCACTCGCCGCCCCACATGTAGATCTCCGGCGCCCACGCGTCACCGGCCGTGCCGATGATGTAACCGGGGTGCTCGGCGGCCACCTTCTCGCCCAGCGCCTGGTACTCCTCCCAGGTGGTGGGCAAGGTGTAGCCGAACTTGTCGAGCAGCTTCTTGTTGTACCAGAGCACCACCTGGGCCAGGTCGTTGCGCAGGCAGTAGACCGTGCCGTCCACGGTGCACACGTCGAGCGCGCCCTTGGCGAAGCCGCTCAGCGTGGCGTCGTCGAGCAGGCCCTTGTTGAGCGGGGCGACGAACGCGTTGTCGCCCTGCGATGCCCAGGACGCGGTGTTGTTGTCCGTGGTGAACACGACGTCCGGCCAGCCCTCGCCGGCCCGGTCGAACAGCTGCACCTTGGTCTTGAGCGTGTTGGAGCCGTTGGCGTTGCCGTCGTAGGTGACGATGTCCAGCTGCACGTCGGGGTGTGCCTTCTGGTACGCCTTCGCGGCGTCGAGCCGGGTGGAGTCCACCCACACCAGGAGCTTGCCGGCCTTCTGCTCGGCGGGGGCGAAGCCGTACTGCGATCCGGCGGAGCCGGTCGGCTTCGCCTGGGTCGGGGCGTTGGGGGGAGCGCAGGCCGCGACGGCGAGCAGGGCCGCTGCCGCGGTGACCGCCAGGTGGGTGCGTCGTCTCATGGGGCTTCCTTCGGACAAGGCGGCTTGAGGTACGTAAACGCCGTGTTTCGGGATATGACATCATACGTGTGACGTATTCACAATGCCCTACACTGAAGGGCGTTCAGGCGGACGGGAGGATGCGTTGACTCAGCACGCGACTACGGGGCCGTGGGATTCGACGCGGGATCCGCAGCCGCCCGAGCGGGCCGGCAAGCGGCCACCGCGCCGGGTCCGCGGGGCCAAGCTGGGCACCACCGTGGTCGAGCAGCTGGTCGACGACATCGTGCGCGGGGCGCTGCCGCCCGGCACGGCGCTCCCGCCGGAGGCCGACCTCTGCGAGGAGTTCGGGGTCAGCCGGACCGTGATCCGCGAGTCGGTCAAGGTGATCCAGGAGAAGGGCCTGGTCAGGATCGAGCACGGCCGCGGCACCCAGGTCACCGACCCCCGGCAGTGGAACCTGCTCGACGACGTCGTGCTCACCGCCGTCATCGCGCACGACGAGAACGTGACGTTCCTGGACGAGCTGGTGTCCGTGCGCACCGCGCTGGAGGCCGAGATGGCCGCGGCCGCCGCACTGGCCCGCACCCCCGACGACGAGGAGCGCATCGGGGCCGAGCTGGCCGTCATGCGCGCCAACCTCGCCTCCACGCCCAACTTCGCCGCCGCCGACGTGCGCTTCCACGACATGATCATGGCCGCGTCACGCAACCGGCTGGGGCGGGCCATCGTCAACAGCATCCACGACAAGGCCCGTACGAGCATGCTCTACCACGGCGAGTACAACGAGGCCGTGATGCGCCAGACGCTGGCCGAGCACCAGGCCATCAAGGACGCGATCGCGGCCGGCGACCAGGAGGGGGCGGCGGCCGCGATGCGCAAGCACATCACCGATTCCTGGAACCGCCGCCGCCCGTAATAAGCCCTGACGCCATAGATCCGCGGGTCCGGCTCCATCTGGACGGGTGAGACCAGAGGAGAGCCCTTTTGCACCCCGACCAGCAGCGAGATTTCACCGAGTTCGTCGCCACGCGCTCGGACAGCCTGATCAGGCTCGCGTACGTGCTGACCAACGACCAGCACGCGGCCGAGGACCTGCTGCAGACGGCCCTGGCGAAGACCGCCGGACACTGGCGGCGGATCCGGGACAACCCGGAGGCGTACGTGCGCCGCGTCATGTACCACGAACAGGTCGGGCGATGGCGAAGTCCGCGCTGGGGCCGCGAACGCGTGGTCGAGGCGCCGCCCGATCGGGCCACGGGCGACCGGACCGGCGAGGTCGACACCCGCCTCAGCCTGGATCAGGCGCTGCGCGCCCTGCCGCCGCGCAAGAGGGCCGTCCTGGTGCTGCGCTACTACGAGGACCTTCCGGAGTCCGAGGTCGCCAAGATCATGCGCTGCTCGGTGGGGACCGTGCGCAGCCAGACCCACCAAGCCGTCGCCCGGCTGCGCGAGCTGGTCGGCGAGAACGTCACCCTGGAGGCCTGAGATGACCATCGACGAACAGCGGATCGCCGCGGAGTTCCGGCGGATGGCCGCCGAGGCCAGGCCCGTCGACGCCCTCGCGCACGCCCGGCGGGCGCGGACCGGCGCGCTGCGGCGCCGGCGCGCGGCGTGGTCGCTCGCCGGGCTCGCGGCGGCCGCCTCCCTGGTCACGGCGGTGATCGTCGTGCTTCCCTCCGGCGACTCCGGCCCGGACACCGCGGCGGAGGTCGCCCGGCTGCCGGAGAACACTCCCGAGCAGTTGCAGGTCGTACGCGAGTGCATGCCCAACGGCGGTCCCGTCCACAACATGGACGGCAACCTGCGCCTCCCCGAGCAGGGCTCGGTGGAGGACTTCCGGGTGCTGGCCGAGTACCGGGACAAGAAGGGCATGACCGCCCTGGTCGGCAGCCTCGCCGGCTTCGTCCTGTGCACCCCGACCACGCAGAAGGACATGGCGGAGCGGGCGGTCTTCACGTACTGGGGGTTCAAGCCGCCCGGGGACCTGACCGGCTTCCAAGGGGATCTCCAGGTGGACGCGTACACCTCGCACACGCATTCGTACGCGACGGGGCCGCAGCGGATCCAGCACGACGACATGTACCGGGTCGTCGTCGGCCGGGTCACCTCGGGCGTGCGCCGGGTGGAGATCGACTGGGCGGACGGGCGGCGCACCGACGCGCGGCTGGCGGGCGGCTTCTTCATCGCCCGGGTGCCGGGGAAGCTGGCGCGGGATCCCGAGGACGGGTCGATGACGCTGCTGGACTCCCCGCCGGTCACGGTCACCGCGTACGGCTCGCAGGACCAGGTGCTGGGGCGGCAGAAGGACGTGAAGTTCGGCCCCCTGGGCTAGGGGAGCGGCTCCTGAGATCGCCGGCGGTCGTCGGCAAAAAGTTCGTGCGGACGTCCGCGACACGCCGTAGCGAACCGCTCTTTGCTGGCATTAGTGGGCACTTTTCGACGTAACTCGACATAAGAGGTCCGTGTCGGGTTCGGGGGACAAGAAGGGCCGGGCCGGAGGATCGCTCATGTACCGTCTGCTGGGTGCCGTCGTCATCACCGCACTGGCCGTCATGGCGAGGCCCGCCGCTGCCGCGCCGTGGGAGGTCGACAACATCGCGCATCGGGGCGGATCCGGGTACGCGCCCGAGAACACCATCGTGGCCTGCGAGGTGGCCCGGGCCAAGCGGGCCACCATGTGCGAGTACGACGTCCAGCAGACGAAGGACCAGCGGCTCATCCTGATGCACGACGAGACGCTGGCCCGCACCACCAACGTCGAGCAGGTTTTCCCCGGCCGCTCCCCGTGGCGGGTCGCCGACTTCACGCTCGCGGAGATCCAGCGCCTGGACGCCGGCTCGTGGTTCTCCTCCCAGTTCCAGGGCGAGAAGGTGCCCACCCTGGAACAGGGACTGCGGGAGATGAGCAGGAGCGGGGTCGGGATGCTGCTGGAGATCAAGCACGATCCGGCCAGCACGGACATCGACGAACGGGTGGCCGCCGAGCTGAGGAAGTACCGATCCCTGTGGAAGGGCAGGCGGCTGGCCGTGCAGGCGTACAACTGGGAGTCGATGCGGAACCTGCACGAGATGATGCCCGACCTCCCCGTCTCGTTGATGGGCAAGCCGGACGCCTCCCGGCTGGAGGACCTGGCCGGGTTCGCCGCCGCGGTCACGGTGCCGCACAGCGGCCTCACCGCGACCTACGTCAGGCAGGTCCACGAGCACGGCATGCGGGTCTACACGTGGACGACGGACCGGCGGGCCGTCATCCGCCGCCTCATGTCGTACGGCGTGGACGGCATCATGACCGGGCGGCCCGACCAGATCGACGCCGTCAAGCGCCGGGCCATGCGCGTGGTCATGAGGGCTGGCGGAGGTCGGCTATGAGGTCGTCGCCGGAGGCCGCGAGCCGGTGCTCGATGACGTCGGCGAGGTCGGTGTCCATGTCGGGCCCGTAGAAGTCCTCGGCGAGGTCGAGGTGGCGGCGCATCGCCTCGCGGGCCCCGTCGGGGTCGCGGTCGAGGATGGCCTCCAGGATCACGGTGTGCAGGGGCTCGCCGGCCTCCCGGACCTCGCGGTCGCTGAGGCTGCGCAGCATCAGCCCGTAGGTGAGGTCCTGGATCGCGGTGAACATCATGTGGATGACCGGATTGCCCGAGGCCCTGGCGATGGTCTCGTGGAAGGCGAGATCGACCCGCGCCCTGGCGTGCACGTCGCCCGGCCGGGCGAAGAGCTGGTGGACCCGCAGCAGGTCGGTACGGTCGCGCTTGCTCGCGTTGGCCGCGGCCAGGCTCGCCGCCTCGGTCTCCAGCATCACCCGCGCCCGCATGAGCTGGCGGGCGGTCACCCCGGCGGCGCGGGCCGCGAGGTTCATCGGCCGCATCAGGTTCTCGGCCGTGTAGTGGCGGACGAAGCTGCCCCGCTGCGGCGAGACCTCGATCAGCCCGCGCTCCTGCAGGGCCTTGAGGACCTCCCGGATGACCGGGCGGCTGACCGCGAACTCGGTCGCCAGGTCCCGCTCGGAGGGCAGGCGCACGCCGGGGGCCCAGTGTCCGGTCAGGATCCGGTCTTCGAGAACGGCGATCAGCGCACCCGGACTGGTCGGCGGCTTTCCCCCGATATTGGGTTCGGCGGGACTCTCGAGTGACGGTTTCCTCCCGCGCTCAGCGGTCATGCCGACCACGGTAGCGGCTCGCCGCCGGTGCCGAGCCGCGCTCCGTGCCAGCACGCCCGCCCATCCGGGCCGAACAGGTGAAGATCGGTCAACGGCACATAAAAGGTCGCGCGTTCCCCGTCGCGCGGCCCGGTGCGGGGCGGCACGCGGGCGACGATCGCCCGGCCCGTGTCGTCACGCAGGTGCAGGATGCTCTCGTTGCCGAGGTTCTCCCGGTACGACAGCGTCGCCTCGATGGGCAGGGCGGCCCCGTCGTCGGCCCGTACGCGTACGGACTCGGGCCTGAACCCGACGCGCACCGACTCCGGCAGTCCGTCCGGCAACCGGGGCAGCCGCCAGCGCAGGTCGCCGCTGATCAGCTCCACCCCGTCCGCGCCCGCCCGCGCGGTGGCCTCGATCAGGTTCATCTGCGGGCTGCCGAGGAACGTGGCGACGAACACGGTGGCCGGCTGCTCGTAGATCTCGGTCGGGGTGCCGATCTGCGCGAACTCGCCCTCGTTGAGCACCGCGACCCTGTCGCCCATGGTCATGGCCTCGACCTGGTCGTGGGTCACGTACAGGACGGTCCCCTTGGTGCGGCGGTGGAACTCGATCAGCTCGGCCCGCATCTGCACGCGCAGCGCGGCGTCCAGGTTCGACAGCGGCTCGTCCATGAGGTACGCGGCCGGCTCCCGGATCATGGCGCGCCCGAGCGCGACCCGCTGCCGCTGGCCGCCGGAGAGCTGGCCCGGCTTCTTCCTGAGCTGGTCGGCGAGCCCGAGCACGCGGCTGGTGTCCTCGATCCGCTGCCGGATGACGTCCTTCGGCACGTGATGGGCACGCAGCCCGAACGCCAGGTTGCCCTCGACGCTCAGATGCGGGTAGAGGGCGTAGTCCTGGAAGACCATGCCGATCCCGCGGTCGCCTGGGTGGGCGTGGGTGACGTCCTTGCCGCCGACCGTGACCCGGCCGGCGCTGACCGGCTCGATCCCGGCGACGATGCGCATCAGCGTGGACTTCCCGCACCCCGACGGGCCGACGATCACCAGGAACTCCCCGTCGCGGACGTGCAGGTCGACGTCGGCGAACAGCACCTGGCCGCCGTACCGCTTGGTGACCCGCTCGATGCGGATGCCGTCGGTCATCGCTTGACTCCTCCGAGGGTGAGGCCCGAGACGTAGTAGCGCTGCAGCAGGGCGAACAGGACGAGCGGCGGCAGGATCGACAGCAGCGCCGCCGCGGTCTGCAGGTGGTAGACGATCCCGTGCTCCCCCTCGAAGGACGACAGCGCGAGCGGCAACGTCCACAGCTCCTGCTCGCTGGCCGCGATCAGCGGCCAGATGAGGTTGTCCCACTGGGCCAGGAACTGCAGCAGCAGCACCGTGAGCAGGGCCGGGCGCAGCAGCGGGACGGCGATGAGGAAGAAGATGCGCAGCTCGCCGGCGCCGTCCACCCGCGCGGCGTGCAGCATCTGCGCGGGGATGCCCAGCGCGAACTGCCGGACCAGGAAGACGCCGAGCGCGCTGGCCACGAACGGCGCGATCAGGCCCTGGTAGCTGTTGAGCCAGCCGATCTCGCTGAGCGCCACGAACACGGGGATCATGACGACCGCCGGGGTCAGCGACAGCGCGATGATCACCAGGTTGAGCAGCGCGGCCCGCCCCGGGAAGCGCAGCCGGGCCAGCGCGTACCCGGCCGCCGCCGAGATCGCCACGTCCAGCACGGAGACCGCCGAGGCGATGACGAGGCTGTTCAGCAGGTAGCGCGGGAACCGGCCGTCGGTCATGATCTCGCCGAGGTTGTCGAACAGCGCGAACCCGTGGAAGCGCAGCCCGGACAGGTCGCTGTCGTCGGGTGCCGAGGCGAGCACGACCATGGAGTAGAGCGGCAGCAGCATCAGCGCCACGAAGCCGACGAGGGCCACGACGGTGAGCGAGCGGCGGATTCTCATTCCTCGTCACTCCTGATCAGCTTGAACTGGGTGAAGGCGAAGACCAGCAGCACCACGAGCAGCACGATCGCGATCGCCGAGGCGTAGCCGAACCGGGAGAAGGAGAACGCGTTGTTGTACAGGTAGAGCGGCAGCACCTGGGTGGCGTTGACGGGCCCGCCCTTGGTGAGCAGGTAGGCCGGCACGAACGACTGCATGGCCCCGGTGACGGCCACCACGATCACGAAGGTGAAGGTGCGGCGCAGCAGCGGCACGGTGATCAGGAAGAACGTCCGCAGCGTGCGGGCGCCGTCGATGGCCGCGGCCTCGAAGACGTTGGCCGGCAGGGCCTGCAGCCCGGCCACGAAGATGATCACATAGAGGCCGACGTACTTCCAGATGACCATCACGAGCAGCGCCCAGATGGCGTAGCCGGAGTCGGTGAGCCACGGGCGGGCCCCGACGAGGGTGTCGGCGAGCCCGCCGGTGGAGTAGATGACCTGCCACAGCACGGTGGCGCCGACCAGCGGCATCACCGCGGGGACGAAGATCAGGCCGCGCAGCCAGGCCCGCAGCCGGCCGGGCTTGGCCAGCGGCACGGCCACGACCAGCGCGATCACGATGGTCGGGCCCACCGCGAAGACCGTGTAGAGCACGGTCACCCACACGCTGCTCCAGAACTCCGCGCTGGTCGCCATCTCGCGGTAGTTGTCCAGGCCCACCCACTGCGGGGTGCCCGACAGGTCGTACGAGGTGAAGCTCAGGTAGAGGGCCGCGAGCGCGGGCAGCGCCCAGAACAGGACGAAGTACACGATCGCCGGGGCGGCGAGGCCCGCGCCCGCGCGGGCCTCGACCCCGGCCATGGTGGCCCGCCGTGCGGCGGTCATTTGAGAATCCGCCCCACCGCGGCGTCGAAGGCGGCCGCGGCCTCCTGGGCGGACCGCTGCTTGTGGATCACCGACTCCAGCGCGTCGAGCAGCGCCTTCATCGTCTCGGTCCACTGGGGCAGGACCGGGCCGAAGTCGGTGTACGGGAGTTGCTCCTCCAACTGCTGGCTGGCCTTGTCGCGGGCGCTCGGCAGCTTCTGCCAGCCGGCCGCCGGGGTGACCAGGCCGGTGGCGGCCAGCTGCTGGTCGACATGCTCGGACGTGGACAGCCAGTTAACGAAATGCCAAGCCGTATACGGATTTTTCGCCTTTTTGGCGACCATCCACCCCCATGAGTAGCCGGAGGCCACCTTCTCCCTGCCCGCCCAGTTCGGCACGACGGTGCTGTCGAAGGTCTTGCCCAGCTCGGCCTTGGCATTGAGCGCCGGGATGAGGCTGGAGGTGAACCGGCCGGACACCAGCATGGCCGCCGTGCCCTTGGCGAACAGGCCGAACGCGCCGACCGGGTCGTTCAGCTTGGGGTTGCCCTGGCGGCCGTAGTATTCGAGCGCCTGCAGGCCCGCCGGGGTGTTCAGCCCGCCGCGTCCCGTGCTCCCGTCCACGATCTTCCCGCCGAGGCCGTTGATCAGCGGGATGAAGTTCAGCATCGCCCAGATGTTGTCGGCGAGCTGCCACTGGAGCCCGACCTGGGAGCCCGTGGTGAGCTTGGCGTTGAACTCCTCGACCTCCTCCCAGGTCGTCGGAGGCTTGTCGGGGTCGAGCCCGGCCTGCTCGAAGCGGTCGCGGCGGTACCAGAGGTGGACCGAGTTGAAGTCGATCGGGACGCCGTAGACCTGGTCCTTGTAGGTGAGGGCGGCGAAGGCGTTCGTGTCGAACCTGGTCTTGAGCTCGTCGATGGAGCCGGCTCCGAACTCCGCCGGCGGCAGCGGCGCGACCTGTCCCTTGGACGCCCGCTCGGCGAGGGTCCAGGCGCCGACCTTGATCAGGTCCGGTGGCGAGCCCGTGGTGAACGCGGTGGAGAGCTTGGTGTCGAGGTTGGCGATGGGGATGTACAGCGGTTTGACGGTGACCTTCGGGAACTGGCGCTGATACTCGGCGATCTTGGCGTTGAAGTATTTGGTGTTCGCCTGCTCCTCGTGCATCCAGACGTTGACCGTGCCCTGGGGCCCGGACTCCTTGGAGCCGACCGGGGCGCCGCTCGACCCGCAGGCGGCCAGCGGGGTCGCCAGGCTCAGCAGGGCGGCGCCGCGTAGGAGGTCTCGACGGGGGATATCACTCATGTGTCCGGTTCCTCTCAGGGGACGGTCGTGAATTCGGTGACCCCCGCGTGGATGGCGTCGGTCATGCGCCGGTGCCAGGCGATGTCGCGCCACATGCCGTCGAACTGGGGGCCGCAGAAGTTGCTGGTCGCCAGCGCCTCCCAGCGCCCGGTGGCCAGCGCGGCCCGTACCCCGATCTCGCACAGCTCCTTGACCCAGCCCCAGTCGCGGCCGGGGCCGTCCTTGTAGTTCACGATCCCCCAGCATTCGGTGGTCACCAGCGGCTTGCCGGCCGCCCGCGACCACGCCGCGACCTCCCCGATGTGCTCGGTCAGGCGGCCGGCCCACCGCTGCGGGTCGGACCGGTACAGGCGCTCGGCCGGGCCGGACAGCGGTTCGTAGGCCCGCGGGTCGAACTGGGAGTGGTGCAGGTCGTAGCCGATCTCCGCGTAGAAGTCGGTGGTGGCCTGCGGTGTCATCCACACGTGCGGTTCGAGCAGGTCCAGCTCGGACAGGTCCTCGCCCGGGGCGCCGGTGGTCTCGGTGCAGCCGGACAGCGTGTAGCGGTAGCGGGGGTGGGCCGCGCGCAGGGTGGAGATCGCCTCGTTGGCCCAGGTCTGTACGGCCGTGTCGCCCCGGGACAGGGTCTCGGCGCTCGCGTCGTTGCCGTACAGGAAGGGCGCCCACATCGCGAGCGGCCACTCGTTCACCAGGTCGACGAAGTAGATGGCGTCGGCGAGGCCGGCGTCCTCGATCGCCGAGAGGGTGACATCCCAGATCCGGGCCAGGTCGGCCGGGGTCCTGATCCGCGAGCGGACGTCGTGCTCGTCCTTCCTGAACCACGAGGACAGCGCGACCCGCAGCCCGCGGTCCGCGCATGCCCGGATGAAGTCGAGCAGGCCGGGCAGCACGCGTACGGAGACCGGCTCGGTGGCGCCCCAGGACTCGAAGTGCCACACGGGGAGCAGGCGCCAGGTCCGCTCCGGATCGGCCGCCACCAGGTGGGGGAAGGCGTCGATGCGTACCGCGTCGTAGCCCCGTTCGGCCAGTTCGTCGAGTGCGCGGTCCCAGTCCTGGTAGCCGGCGCCGTCCCAGCGCCGTTCGAGCCAGGAGAAGTCCCACATGGTGATCGCTAGGGGACTGGTGGTCAACGTCATAGTCTCAACATCCGTTCGATGTTGGTCTTACCAGATTGGTAGATCGTGGCTGGCAGAAGCGTGACTGTCAAGGCTCCTCTTGGTCCTTGCGGGTTACTGGTCTAACCAGCTAGCGTTCTTGGACCATGAGCACCCGAGCCGTCGCCGGCCTGGAGACCATCCGATGCCCGATTCAGCCCAACGTGCTCCTGATGCGGCTATACGCCGACGACGGCCTCACCGGCCTCGGCGAGTCGTTCTTCGGGGCGGAGGCGGTCGAGGCCTACCTGCACGAGACCGTCGCACCACTCCTCGTGGGAGCGCCGCTGCCCAGCCCCGAGCGGCTGCGCCGGCTGCTCACCGGCCATGTGGGCTTCCAGGGCAGCGGGGTCGAGACCCGGGGCAACGGGGCCGTCGACATCGCCGTGTGGGACCTGCTCGGCAAGGCCACCGGGCAGCCCGTCGCCACCCTGCTCGGCGGTCCCTACCAGGACAGCCTCCCCGTCTACAACACCTGCGCGGGCCCCTCCTACGTCAAGAACGAGCCGCGCCAGGCCGTCTCCAACTGGGGCCTGGCCGACACGTCACGGTACGAGGACCTGCGCGGCTTCCTCGAACGGCCCGGCGAGCTGGCCAAGGAGCTGTGGGACGAGGGACTGCGCGCCATGAAGGTGTGGCCGTTCGACCAGGCGGCCGAGCGCACCGGCGGCATGCGGCTGGAGCGGGCCGACCTGCTGGCCGGCCTGAAGGTGCTCGACGACATCAAGAACGCCGTCCCCGAGATGGACGTCATGGTCGAGCTGCACGGCCTGTGGAGCCTGCATGCCGCGCTCGGGCTGGTCAAGGAGCTCGAACGCTTCAGCCCGTACTGGGTCGAGGACCCGCTGCGGTCCGACAGCCTGGCCTCGTACGCCACGCTGCAGGCCGCGACGCCGGTGCCGCTGGCCACCGGCGAGACGCTGACCGGGCAGCGCGCGTTCCGCGGGCTGCTGGAACGCGCGGGGATCCGGGTGGCCATCGTGGACATCGGCTGGACGGGCGGGCTGACCGAGGCCCGCAAGATCGCCGCGCTCGCGGACTCGTACGACCTGCCGTTCGCGCCGCACGACTGCACCGGGCCGATCTCGTTCGCGGCGTGCGTACACCTGGCCCTGAGCCAGCCCAACGCGCTGGTGCAGGAGAGCGTGCGCGCCTTCCGCCACACCTGGTACGGGGAGCTGGCCACCGGCCTGCCGCTCGTGGAGGACGGCCGGGTGCGCCTGGAGGACCGGCCCGGCCTGGGCGTGGAGCTCACCGACGGCCTCACCAGCCGCCCGGGCGTCACCACCCGCCTGACCGGCACCCGCCCATGAGCCGCGCCCGGCGGAGCGGGGTGCGGAGATGACGCGGATGGCGGCGTTGCGCTGGTACGGGCGCGGCGATGTGCGGCTGGTCGAGACCGAGATCCCCAGCCCCGGTCCCGGCGAGGTCCTGATCGCGGTGACGCTCTGCGGCATCTGCGGCAGCGACGTCGAGGAGTACCGGGCGGGACCGATCGTCGTGCCGGTCACGCCGCACCCGCTGACCGGCCGGACGGCCCCGCTCACCCTGGGGCACGAGGTCGTCGGCGTGGTCGCCCGCCCCGGCCCCGGCGTCGACCTGGCCCCGGGCACCCCGGTCGTCCCGGACGTCGTGCTGGGCTGCGGCCGGTGCTGGTGGTGCGCCCGCGGGGACTACCCGCTGTGCGAACGCGGGGCGGCGCTCGGACTGCAGGACGACGGAGGGCTGGCCGAGTACCTGGTGGCGCCGGCCGACCGTTGCGTCCCGCTGCCCGAGGGCATGCCCGCCGAGGTCGCCGTCTTCGCCGAGCCCGCGGCGGTCGCCGTACGGGCGCTCGACAAGGCCGGTGACGTGTCCGGGGTCGTGGTCGCGGTCGTCGGGTCCGGCGCCATCGGGCTGCTGGTCGCCCAGGTGGCCGCCTGTCGCGGGGCGGCGGCCGTCATCGCGGTCGACCCGGACCCGGGCCGCCGCGCGCTGGCCGATTCGTGCGGCTTCACCGGCGCGGCGCCCGGCGAGGCGGCGGACGCCGTCCGCGAGCTGACCGGCGGCCGTGGGGCCGACGTGGTCGTGGAGAGCGCGGGAACGCCCGCCGCGGTGACGGACGCGCTCTCGCTGTGCCGCCGCGGCGGCACCACGGTCCTGCTCGGCGTCACCCCGGAGCCCGCCGTCCTGTCCACGCTGGACGTGGTGCTGGGGGAGAAGCGCATCGTGGGGTCGGCCTCGCACCGATGGGACACCGACGTACGCGCCGCCGTCGCCCTGCTGCACGCCGGTCACATTCGGGTCGATCGGCTCCCCGTCCAGACCGTCTCGCTCCAGGACGCCGTACGGCGCGGCCTGGCCGACCCGCCCCGCGACGTCCTGAAGACCATCGTCACCGTCACAAGCGCCTGAGCGGACGGCACGCCGCCCCGCGTGCCGCCGTCAGCGTTCGATGCTCAGTGTTCGATGCTGGCGTTGAAGTGGGCCAGGCCCCGGGCGAACGCGGCCAGCTCCTCCGGGGTCCAGTCCTTCAGGACCGTGGCGAGCCCATGGATCCGGTACTCGCGCTCCCCGGCGACCCGCCGCAGCCCTTCCTCGGTGATGCGGAGCTTGCGGGCCATCCCGCCCTCGGGGTCGGGGATGCGCTCGGCGAGCCCGTCGCGGAGCAGGACGGCGGTCTGCCGGTTGACGGTGGAGGTGTCCAGGCTGAACGCCTGCGCGAGCTGGCCGATCGACATCGGCCCCTCGGCCTCCAGCCGGCTGAGCAGGATGTAGCTGCTGCCACGCTCCAGGCGGCGTTCCGAAGCAGGCGCGGCCGACGACGCCAGCTCCTTATATCGGCCGATGAGCATGAGCTCACGCTCGATGTCAACGATCTCCTCGCGCATGATTACCTCCCCACGGCGGTCAGAATATCCCTCTATATGGTGATGTGTAGGATACATACCATATGCATCGTGCATATAATTCTGCGAGATACGGGAGAACTCATGAGTTCAACGCGTGCCGCACCGTCCAGTGGAGCGATCATCAGCGTGCTGGCGGCGGCGGGCATCACGGTCTCGCTGATGCAGACCCTGATGGTGCCGCTGATCGCGACCCTGCCGACCCTCCTGCACACCACGGCCGCCAACGCCTTCTGGGCCATCACCGCGACCCTCCTGGCCGGCGCGGTCGCCATGCCCGTCTCGGGCCGGCTCGGCGACCTGTACGGCAAGCGCCGCGTCATGATCGTCAGCGCGGTCCTGCTGGCCGTCGGCTCCCTGGTGTGCGCCCCCGCCAACTCGCTGGCCCCCATGGTGATCGGCCGCGCGCTGCAGGGACTCGGGATGGGCGTGATCCCGCTGGGCATCGCCATCATGCGGGACGTGCTGCCGCCGCAGCGGCTCGGCTCGGCCATCGGCCTGATGAGCTCCTCGCTCGGCGTGGGCGGAGCGCTGGGCCTGCCCGCCGCCGCCTTCGTCGCCCAGTACGTGAGCTGGCACGCGCTGTTCTGGGGGGCCGCCGCGCTCGGCGTGGTGATGAGCGTGCTGATCTTCATGATCGTGCCGGAGTCGCCGGTCAAGTCGCCGGGGCGCTTCGACTTCGTGGGTGCGGTGGGGCTGGCGGCCGGTCTGGCCCTGTTCCTGCTGCCGGTCTCCAAGGGCAGCGACTGGGGCTGGACGAGCGGCACCACGCTCGGCATGTTCGCCGCCTCGGCGGTGATCCTGCTGCTGTGGGGCTGGTGGGAGCTGCGCGTGTCCGCGCCCCTGATCGACCTGCGCACCAGCGCGCGCCGTCAGGTGCTGCTGACCAACCTGGCCTCCATCGTCATCGGCTTCGGCATGTACGCGATGTCGCTGATCACGCCGCAGCTCCTGCAACTGCCCGAGGCCACCGGGTACGGCCTGGGCCGGTCGATGGTCGAGGCCGGGCTGTGGATGGCCCCGGCCGGGCTGGTCATGATGGCGATCTCGCCGGTGGCCGCCCGCCTGTCGGGGGCTCGCGGGCCCAAGACGTCCCTGCTGCTCGGGACGCTCATCATCGCCTCCGGCTACCTCCTGGCCCTCGTCCTGATGGGGCACGCGTGGGGCGTCCTCGTCTTCTCGTCCGTGGTCAGCGCCGGGATCGGCTTCGCGTACGCGGCCATGCCGTCCATCATCATGAGCGCCGTGCCGCGTACCGAGACGGCCGCCGCCAACGGGCTCAACAGCCTGATGCGCTCGATCGGCACGTCCTGTGCCAGTGCCGTGCTCGGGGCGGTGCTGGCCAACCTGACGGTCACGTTCGGGTCCGTGACGCTGCCGTCCGAGGCCGGGTTCCGCGCCGGCTTCCTCATCGGCGGCGGGGTCGCCGTGGTGGCGGCGCTCATCGTGCTGACCATCCCCGGCCGCCGCGCCGCGCAGCCGCAGCCGGCCGGCCTGCCCACCGACACCGACCAGCAGGTCCGCACCCGCTGACCCACGTGGGGTGGCAGGCCGCCACCCCACGCGGGTTACGTCGTGCCCAGCTGGCCGCGGCGCAGGCGGGCGGCCTTGGCCATGTTCCAGCCCAGCACCGCCGTGACCACGCCGTCGAGCCGGTAGAGGGCGACGAAGCGGTTCTGCTCGGGGTCGCCCTCGACCACGCTCACCTCCGCCTCGGGCGACGGCAGCCCGTGGACCTGGAGCTTGACGTCGTACTGGTCGGTCCAGAAGTATGGGATGGGCGCGTAGGCCAGGTTCTCGCCGAGGATGTTGGCGGCCACGACCTGGGCCTGCTCGACGGCGTTGGTCCGGTTCTCCAGCCGCAGCCGCCGGCCGAGCCCCTCGTGCTGCCAGGAGGCCACGTCGCCCACCGCGTAGACGCCGTCGCCGGCGCGGCAGCGGGAGTCGCACTCCACGCCGTCGCGCAGAGCCAGCCCGCTGTCGCCGAGCCACCCGGTCGCGGGGCGGGAGCCGATCGCCACCACCACCGCGTCGGCGGGCAGCAGCTCGCCGGACGCCAGGCGTACCCCGGTCACCCGGCCGCCCTCGGAGGCCAGGCCCTGGACCCCGATGCCGAGCCGCAGCCGGACGCCGTGCTCGGCGTGCTTCCTGGTGAGCAGCGCGGCGGCCGGGTCGCCGAGCTGGTCGGCCAGGACCGCGCGGCCGAGGCCGACGAGGGTGACGTCCAGGCCGAGACCGCGCGCGGTGGCGGCCACCTCCGCCCCCAGCACGCCTTCGCCCACGACGACGAGGCGCGGTCCTTCGAGCAGGTGGGCGCGGAGCGCGAGCGCGTCGTCCAGGGTGCGCAGCACGTGCACGCCCGCCAGCCCGTCCTGGCCGGGCAGCCGGGACGGGGTCAGCCCGGTGGCCAGCACGACGGCCTGCGCGCGCAGGGTCCGCCCGGAGGCGGCGGACACCTCCCGCGCCTCGGGGTCCAGCCGCACCGCGGGGTCGCCGAGGATGAACGTCGCGCCCAGCTTGTCCAGCTCGGTCTCGGCCCGCAGGTGCGCCCGCTCGCTCTCCCACATGCCGGCCAGCACCTGCTTGGACAGCGGCGGGCGATCGTAGGGCGGGTGCGGCTCGGCGCCCAGGACGGTCAGGCCGCCCTGGTGGCCCTTGCGGCGCAGCGCCTCCGCGACGGCCAGGCCGCCGGCGGAGGCGCCCACGATCAGGACGTCCGTCAAGACTGCCCGTCCAGGGTGATCGCGGCGGCCGGGCAGACGGCGGCCGCCTCGCGTACGGCGGCGTGCAGGGGCTCGGCCGGCGACGGGTCCAGCAGGATCACGATGCCGTCGTCCTCACCCTGGTCGAACACCTCGGGGGCGATCAGCACGCAGCTGCCTGCCCCGCAACATTTGTCCGTGTCGACGGTGACGTTCATCAGAGGGTTCCTTTCGGTTCTACCAGCGCCGCAGGCCGCCGACGACGAGCCCTTCGAGGCGCTTCAGCTCCTCGGCGGTCAGGCCGCCGACCAGCCGCCGTCAACCGGGACGATCGCGCCGTTGACGAACGAGGCGGCGTCCGAGGCGAGGAAGAGCGCGGCGTCGGCCATCTGCTCCGGCTGGGCCAGCCGCTCGCCGAGGGCGAGCACAGGGCTGAGCCGGGCGGCGCCGGTGGGGTCGAAGGAGGCGTTCGTGGCGATGTTGGTCATGGTGGGGCCGGGCAGGATGGCGTTGCAGCGGATGCCGTCCTTGGCGTGCGCCCAGGCCACGCTGCGGGTCAGGCCGACCACGCCGTGCTTGGACGCGGTGTAGGCGGCGCCGGCCGCCCCGCCTCGGATGCCGGCCTCCGAGGCGGTGTTGACGATCGCGCCGGATCCCTGGCGCAGCATGTGCGGCAGCACCGCGTGGGTGACCAGGAACGTGCCGGTCAGGTTCACCCGCAGGACCCGCTCCCACAGCTCCACCGGGATGTCGGCGGGCAGCGCCATCGTGTCCATGATCCCGGCGTTGTTGCACAGCACGTCGATGCGGCCGTACGCGCCGATCGCCGCCTCGGTCAGCGCGGCCACCGACGCCTCGTCGGAGATGTCGGCGGAGACCGCGACGGCCGCCTCGCCGATCTCCTCGGCGGTCCGCCCGGCCGACTCCTTGTCGATGTCGCAGGCCACGACACGGGCGCCCGCCTTGGCGAACGCCACGGCCATCGCCCGGCCGATTCCGGACCCCGCACCTGTGATCAGGGCGACGCGATCGTCGAATGTGCTCAAGAGCCCGTCCTTTCGCCAGCCGTCCTCCGGCCCGCCATGCTTGCGGCACGGCAACCGGACGATGTTGTCCGGTTGCTACGATACCCGCTGTGCCGGAGTCACGTCGACCGAACAGAGGACCGAGCGCCGCAGCCGAGAACCGGGCGGCGCTGGTCGCGGCCGCCCGTGAGGTGTTCGCCAGCGCCGGATTCAACGCGCCGCTGAGCACGGTCGCCCGCGCCGCCGGGGTCGGGCAGGGCAGCCTCTACCGGCACTTCCCCGACCGGATCAGCCTCGCGATGGCCGTCTTCGAGGACGGCGTCACGGAGCTGGAGGCGCTGGCGGCCCGGCCCGGCACCACGCTCGACGACCTGCTGGCGCTGCTGACCGAGCAGGCCATCGCCTCGACCGCGTTCATCGAGCTGGTCAGCGCGCGGCCGAGCGAGCCCGATCCCCGCATCATCGACGTACGCGATCGCGTGGCGGGAGTCCTGGCGGGCGTGCTCGGCGACGCCCGGCGCGCGGGAGACGTCCGTGACGGCGTCTCGGCCGACGACCTGGTGCTGGCCATCGGCATGCTCGCCGGGGTCCTGGCCAAGACCCCGGCACCCGACCGGCGCGCCACCGCCGACCGGGTGTGGGCGCTGCTGCGCGAGGGCATCGCGCCCTGAGCGAGCCCGCGCCCGTCGCCGGGAGGGGTCACCGGCTGACCGCCCGCTTGTACAGGCGCGTGGCCAGCGGCACGAACACCACCAGGATCAGCACCGACCAGGACAGCGACACCGCCACCGCGTGCTGGAGCGGCCAGGCCTGCGGGCGGGTCGCGGCCGCGTTGCCGAACAGCTCGCGGGCGGCCTGGATCACGGTCGAGACGGGGTTCCACTCGGCGACGGCCCTGAGCGGCCCCGGCAGGCGGCCGGTGTCGACGAAGGCGTTGGACAGGAAGACCAGCGGCATCGACACGATGGTGGCGACGTTGTTGAACACCTCGGGCGTGCGCAGGGCCAGCGCCACCGCCGCCGTCACCCAGGAGAAGGCGTACGCGAAGAACAGCAGCAGCAGGAAGCCCAGCGCGGCCTCCAGCGGCGAGGTGTGGATCCGCCAGCCGACGGCCAGGCCCACCAGCGCCATCACGACGATGCTGGTCACGTTCATGAGCGCGTCGCAGACGGTCTGGCCGACCAGCACCGCCGAGGGAGCCATCGGCAGCGTGCGGAACCGGTCGAAGATGCCCTTCTGCAGGTCCTGGGTGAGGGTGTAGCCGGTGATCTGCGCGCTGGTGACGATGGTCTGGACGAAGATGCCCGGGATCATGTACTCGCGGTAGGACATGCCCGGCAGCTCGATCATGCTGCCGAAGACGTACGCGAACAGCAGCACGAACACGATCGGCAGGATGACCGCGCCGCCGAGCAGGTCCGGGGCTCGTCTGATCTTGAGCGCGTTGCGCTTGGTGATCGTCACGCCGTCGGCGAGCGCGATCTGCAGGGCGTTCATCGGGCGGACTCCTTCTCGGCGGTGACCTCGTGGCCGGTGAGGGTGAGGAAGACGTCGTCCAGGGTCGGGCGGCGCAGCCCGGCGTCGCGGACCGTGACGCGTTCGGCGGCCAGCAGGCCGAGCGCGGTGGTGAGCGCGGCGGTGCCGCCGGTGACCGGGACCGTCACGTGCAGCGCGGTGGGGTCGATCCGCACCTCGCCGAAGGAGGCCAGGGCGTGCCGCGCGGCCGCCAGGTCGCCGGCGCCGGCCACGGTCAGCTCGATCCGGTCGCCGCCGACCTGGTCCTTCAGCTCGTCGGCGGTGCCGAGCGCGATCACGTGACCGTGGTCCACCACCGCGATCCGATCGGCGAGGCGGTCGGCCTCCTCCAGGTACTGGGTGGTGAGCAGCACGGTCGTGCCGCCCGCGACGAGCTCGGAGATGACGTCCCACAGGCCCGCGCGGGCCCGGGGGTCCAGGCCGGTGGTGGGCTCGTCGAGGAAGAGCACGGGCGGGTCGGCCACCAGCGCGCCGGCCAGGTCGAGCCGGCGCCGCATGCCGCCGGAGTAGCCCCGCACCGGGCGGTCGGCCGCGCCGGTCAGGTCGAAGCGCTCCAGCAGTTCCCGGGCGCGCTGCCTGCTGCGCCCGGCGCCCAGGTGGTAGAGGCGGCCGACCATCTCCAGGTTCTCGGCGCCGGTCATGTGGTCGTCGACCGCCGCGTACTGGCCGGACGCGCCGATGCGCGAGCGCAGCCGGTCGGCCTGCGTGACGACGTCCAGGCCGGCGACGGTGGCGTGTCCGGCGTCCGGTCTCACCAGGGTGGTCAGGATCCGTACCGTCGTGGTCTTTCCTGCGCCGTTGGGGCCGAGCAGGCCGAGCACCGTGCCCTCGGGGACGGACAGGTCCATCCCGTTGAGGGCGACGACGTCGCCGTACTTCTTGGCCAGGCCCTCGGCGTGAATGGCGGGGGGCATCGCGGGATTTCTCCTTTTATTGGGAGGTTAACCATGATTTATGGGCATGACGGGATGGCGGACGGTCGCCCGCCCGCTTCGATCAGCGGGTGCTAGATGTCCAGGTCCTCGACGGCGGGCCGCTCGGCCAGGTCGGCGATCAGGTCGTAGAACTCGTCAGGGATCTTGCCGCGCAGCTCCTCGACCGTGTCGAAGACGTCCAGCGTGGCCGCGCCCTGCACGAAGCCCCATCTCGTCTCGCCCAGGCCGAGGTAGCCCCGCCAGGTGCTCACCCAGTCGTCGGACTCCGAACCGCTCACCCAGTCGGGCGAGCGGTCGACGTGCAGGACGAACTTGCCCTTGCGCGAGCGGTACACCCGGAACATCTCCACCCGCCCGCTGCGGCTGGTGCGGCCCCACTCGCCGAGCAGCACGCCGGAGAAGCGCTGCTTGCGCCCGGCGCCCTGGCCGACCTGCACGATGATCTCTTCGTAGCCCTCCTGGCGGCCCTCCTCCATCTCGACGTAGCGCCGCAGCGCCACGCTGATGGCGGTCGACAGCTTGCCGCCGGCGAGCTCCTGTGCCCGCTGGAAGATCGGCAGATCCTCGTCCGAGACGTAGATCGTTTTGTTCGGCATCGTCTCACCCTCATCCCGTATACGTATGAGTCTACGTATACGGGAAGCGGATGGCAACGGGGCTCTCAGTCGCGGTCGTCGACGGTCCCGTAGGAGGAGGCCCTGAAGAGGAAGGAGGCCCAGGACCGGTAGGGCCGCCACGCCTCGGCCAGCTTCCGGTACGCGCTCGGCGGCGCGTCCTCCGGCAGGCCGTACGCCTCGCGCAGGATCGCGAACAGGCGCGGCTCGTCGCCGGGGAACGCGTCCGGCGCGCCCGCGCCGCGGATCAGGATCAGCCCCGCGGAGAACGGCCCCACGCCGGGCAGCGCGCGCAGTTCGGCCAGGGCATCCTGCGGGTCGAGCGCGCGCAGGTGCTCGGTGGTGAGCACGCCGTCGAGCGCCGCCCGCGCCAGGCCGCGCAGCCACTCCTCCTTCTGCGCCGGCAGCCCGAGACCCCCGGCCTCCAGCAGCGACACGGGCGGGGGGAAGGCCGATTGCTCCTGCCCGTCGACGGTGACCTTCGCGCCGTACCGGTCCGCGATGCGCTGCTTGATCCGCGAGGCGATGAGCATCGACGAACGCTGCACGATCACCGCCCAGCACGCGGCCTCCCACGGGCTCCAGAAGCACACCGGCCGCAGGCCGGGGCTGCGCCGCTGCAGGTCGCCGAGCACCGGGTCGGCCTCGCCGAGCTTGGCGAAGCCGGTGCCGTCGACGTCGAGGGACAGGATCCGCGCCACCTCCCCCCGGATCCCCGGCCCGGCGGGCCGCGTCGTGGCCACGGCGACCCCGCCCGGCGCGCCCGTCACGGTGACGCCGATCGGCAGCCAGTCGGATTCCGCGCTGTAGGCGAAGCGCATCGCCCGCCCGTCGGAGGGCAGCGCGCTGGTGGCCGGCCAGTCCTCGATGAAGCGCAGCGAGGCGTCGAAGTCGAACGGGCCCTCGGCGGCGAGCGTGAATCCGTGCGTGGTCATGCGCGAATAGTAGGCGGCGGCAAGGACGGTCACGCACCGGAGCGGCCGCATGACAGGCGTCCGGGCCGGCCGGCCGTCGGGCCGAGCGGGACGGCCGGCCGCGGTGCTCAGCCGATCGGGCGGGGGAGGCGGATCGTCAGGATGCGGCTGGGGATGCCGGTGTCCACCAGGCGGCCGTTCGCGTCGAAGGTGCCGACGCCGAAGTCGTTGTCGTTGGCGATGGCGATGGTCCTCGGGTCGAGCACCGCGACACCCTCGATCTTGCCGGGCAGCCCGTCGATCGCCGCGAGGTCCACGGTCAGCGACTTGGCCGCCACGGTGACGTCCGCGGGAAGGGAAGCCTCCAGCGACGGCGTGGTCGCCGGGTCGTCGTGGCGGCCGCCGAGGAGGCCGGTCGCCTTGCGGAGGTCGACGGTGTAGAGGCGGGCCACGGCGTCGGTGCGCTCCTGGAGCAGCAGGCGGCCGGGCTTCAGCACGCTGAGCGCGGAGATCTTCATATCGCCCTGCTCGGCGGCCGGGTCGAAAGGGTGGAACCTACAGAGGTTCGATGTCCAGCCGCCGAAGCGCACATGAACGCGCGTTGACGTCACCGCACGGCAACCTGAGGCGCCGCCGCGTGACGGCGCCTGGGCGCGCGGTGGGTCAGACCCGGAGCAGGGAGGCGCAGGCGGCCGCCGCCGCGTCGGCGTCACCGATCACGACGGCCCGGGCGAGAGCCGTCAGGCGCTCGGCCGAGACCCGGGCGTCGTCCAGCGGCGCGGCCTCCGAGAGCAGGTCGTCGAGATCGGCCAGCAGGCTCGCCCCCGCGAGCCTGCGCACGCAGGGCCAGGTGTCGGAGAAGCGCACCGGCCGGCCGTCGGCGTCGAGCAGGGCGAGCCGGAGGCTGCGGTCGGGATGCGCCGCCGCGCTGCGCGCCAGCCCCGCCATGATCGCCTCGCGGGCCCGCGCGAGCTCCATCGGGTCGCGCTCGGCCAGCGATAACGCCGGATCCAGCGGTGACTCCTGCCGCGTCTCCTGCAGCGCCGGCGCGAGCACCACGGCGCCGTTGCCGTGCTGGACCTCGACCATGCCCTGGACCTCGAGCGCCACCAGGGCGCGGCTCAGGGTCGCCCGGCTGACGCCGAGCTCGGCGGCCAGGCGACGCTCGGGCGGCAGCCGGTCGCCGGGGGAGAGCCCCTGAGCCTCGATGAAGCGCGCGATGTGGTCGGCCAGCTGCACGTAGAGGCGGGGACGCTCCATCCGCTCGGGAACCGCGGCGGTCTGCGGGCGCTTCTTGGTCACGGGGGACAGTCTATTGACATCCGGCGCAGTGGCGCAGAGGCTAGGCCAATCCGGAAACACGCACGTAACCGGAGAGTCACCTGACCCGAGGAGTCGCCGATGTCAGCGGAAGTCGTTGCGTTGGTTGTATTGGTGTTGGTGTTCCTGATAGCCACCGTCAGGTCCATCAACATGGGGGCGCTGGCGCTCGTGGCGGCTTTCGTCGTGGGCACCGCGGTGTTCGGCGTGGAGGTGTCGGACGTCCTCGGCGGCTTCCCGGCCAACCTGTTCGTCATCCTGGTCGGCGTCACGTACCTGTTCGCGCTGGCCAGGAACAACGGCACCGTGGACTGGATCGTGCACCGGGCCGTGGTCGCGGTACGCGGGCGCGTCGCTCTGATGCCGTGGGTGATGTTCGTGGTGTGCGCGGCGATCACGGCGATCGGCGCCGCCAGCCCGGCCGCGGTGGCCATCGTGGCCCCGGTGGCCATGGGCTTCGCCGCCCGCTACCGGATCAACCCGGTCATGATGGGCCTGATGGTGGTGCAGGGCGCCACCGGCGGAAGCTTCTCGCCGATCGGCATCTTCGGCGCGATCACCAACGGCGTCGTGGACAAGAGCCACCTTCCGGGCAACCCGGCCGTGCTGTTCTTCAGCGCGATGGGCGCCTGCGCGCTGATCAGCCTGGTCGGCTTCCTCACCCTGGGCGGCACGAAGCTGCTGCAGCGCGACCGCGAGACGCCGAAGCAGCAGGTCGCGACCCTCGCGCGCGCGGGCGCCTCCACCGGATCCGCAGGTGACCCCGACCCCGCCGACGACGCCCTGCCCCGCCTCGACGCGCAGCGCTCCCTCACGCTGGTCGGCCTGCTCGTGCTCGCCGTGGGCGCGCTCGTCTTCGACCTCGACATCGGCTTCCTCGCCCTGGCGGTGGCGGTCGCGCTCACGCTGATCTTCCCCTCCGCGGCCCGCGGCACCGTCGACAAGATCAGCTGGGGTACGGTGCTCCTCGTCGGAGGCATCGTCACCTACGTCTCCCTGCTGGAGGACCAGGGCACGGTGAAGTGGCTCGGCGACGGGGTCGCCCACGTCGGCGCCCCGCTCGTGGCCGCGTTCCTGATCTGCCTCATCGGCGCCGTGGTCTCCGCCTTCGCCTCGACGACCGGCATCCTCGGGGCGCTCATCCCGCTCGCCGTGCCGTTCCTGCAGACCGGCCAGGTCGGCGCCGTCGGGCTGGTCACGGCGCTGGCGATCTCCTCCTCGGTGGTCGACTGCAGCCCGTTCTCGACGAATGGGGCCCTGGTCGTCGCGAACGCGGACGTGTCCGAACGCGACAACGTCTTCAAGCGCCTGATGACCTGGGGCATGACCATCATGGTGGTCGCGCCGGTGCTGTGCTGGGTGATCCTCGTCGTGCCGGGGAGCCTGTCATGAGCGGCCCGCTCGCGGGTTACGTCGTCGTCGACCTGACCAGGGCGCTGGCCGGGCCGCACGCCGCGATGATGCTCGGCGACCTGGGCGCGCGGGTGATCAAGGTGGAGCAGCCCGGGAGCGGCGACGACACCCGGGGCTGGGGCCCGCCGTTCGCCGGCTCCGAGTCCACGTACTTCCTGTCGTGCAACCGCAACAAGCAGTCGATCGCCCTGGACCTGAAGGACGAGGACGGCCGGGCCACCCTCGAGGCCCTGATCCGCAAGGCGGACGTGCTGCTGGAGAACTTCCGCGCCGGCGTGCTCGACCGGCTCGGCTTCACCACCGCCCGCCTGCTCGAACTCAACCCGCGGCTGGTCGTGCTGTCCATCACCGGGTTCGGCCACGACGGGCCGGAGGCCGGGCGGGCCGGCTACGACCAGATCGCGCAGGGCGAGGCCGGGCTGATGTCGCTCACCGGGTCCGGGCCCGACGACCCGCAGCGGGTCGGCGTGCCGATCGGCGACCTGCTGGCCGGCATGTACGGCGCGTACGGCGTGGTGTCCGCGCTGCTCGAACGCGAGCGGACCGGCCGCGGCCAGGTCGTGCGCACCTCGCTGCTGGCCGGCATCGTCGGGGTGCACGCCTTCCAGGGCACCCGCTGGACCGTGGCCGGCGAGGTCGGGCGCGCCCAGGGCAACCACCACCCCTCCATCGCCCCGTACGGGCTGTTCCGGTGCGGGGACGGCCACGTGCAGATCGCGGTGGGCAGCGAGGGACTGTGGCAGCGCTTCTGCGCCGAGTTCGGCCTGGACCCGCGGGAGCCCGGCCTGGCGACGAACGCGGAGCGGGTGGCCGCGGGCCGGCGGCTGGTCGAGCTGATCGAGGCCGCCTTCGCCTCCTTCGGCGCGGACGAGCTGCTGCGCCGGCTGGCCGCCGCGGGCGTGCCCGCCGGCCGGGTGCGCAGCCTGGACGAGGTGTACGACTGGCCGCAGACCAGGTCGCAGGGCCTGCTCATCGACGTCGAGCACGCGGGCATCGGCGGGATCACGCTGCCCGGCCCGCCGCTGCGGTTCTTCGACCCGGCCGGGCCGGAAGGCGAGGTCGAGACCACCCGGACCGACCACGCCGCGCCTCCCGTGCTGAATGCCGACGAGGAGGAGATCCGCTCGTGGCTGGCCGGATGACCGCGCTCGAACTCGTCGAACTCGCGCTCGACGACGGCTCCTTCCGCAGCTGGGACCGGCCGCTCGGGCCGGTGGAGGACGCCGACGTGACCGCCGCCAGGCAGCGCACGGGCCTGGACGAGGCGGTGATCACGGGGGAGGGGCTGCTGCGCGGCCGCCGGGTGGCCGTCGTCGCCTGCGAGTTCGGGTTCCTCGCCGGGTCCATCGGGGTCGCCGCCGCCGAACGCCTGGTGTCGGCCGTGGAGCGGGCGACCGCCGAGCGGCTGCCGCTGCTCGCCGCGCCCGCCTCGGGCGGCACGAGGATGCAGGAGGGCACGGTGGCGTTCCTGCAGATGGTGAAGATCTCGGCCGCGGTCACGCAGCACAAGGCCGCGGGCCTGCCGTACCTGGTCTACCTGCGCGACCCCACCCTCGGCGGCGTGCTCGCCTCGTGGGGCTCGCTCGGCCACGTCACGGCCGCCGAACCCGGCGCGATGATCGGCTTCCTCGGCCCGCGCGTCTACCGGTCCCTGTACGGCGAGCCGTTCCCGGAGGGTGTCCAGGTCGCCGAGAACCTGTACCGGCACGGCCTGGTCGACGCCGTGCTGCCGCCGCAGGCGCTGGCCGGGATCGCCGACCGCGCGCTGCGCATCCTGCTCGCGCCACCGGTGGAGCCGGCTCTGGGTGAGCCGCCGTCCGAGCCGCTGCCGGACGTGCCCGCGTGGGAGTCGATCATCCGCTCCAGGCGGGCCGACCGGCCCGGCGTCCGGCAGTTGCTCCGCTACGCCGCCTCGGACGTCCTGCCGCTGAACGGGACCGGCGAGGGAGAGCAGGACCCGGGGCTGTACCTGGCGCTGGCCCGCTTCGGCGGCGTCTCGTGCGTGCTGCTCGGCCAGGACCGCCGCACCCAGACCGACGTGGGGCCGATGGGCCCGGCGGCCCTGCGCGCCGCCCGGCGCGGCTTCCGCCTGGCGCACGAGCTGAACCTGCCGCTCGTCACCGTCATCGACACCCCCGGCGCGGCGCTCAGCCCCGAGGCGGAGGAGGGCGGGCTGGCCGGCGAGATCGCCCGGTGCCTGTCCGAGCTCGTCACCCTTGAGGCGCCGACGCTGTCGATCCTGCTCGGCCAGGGCTGCGGCGGCGGCGCGCTCGCGCTGATCCCGTGCGACCGGGTGCTCGTCGCCCAGCACGGCTGGCTGTCACCGCTGCCGCCCGAGGGCGCCAGCGCCATCGTGCACCGCGACGTCGAGCACGCCCCGGAGCTGGCGGCCGCGCAGGGTGTGCGCTCCGCCGACCTGGTCGCCGACGGCATCGCGGACCGGATCGTCCCCGAGCGCCCGGACGCGGCCGACGAACCGGAGGCGTTCTGCCGCCGCGTCGGGCGCGAGCTGGAGCGGGAGCTCGCCGTGATGCTGCCGCGCCGCCGCCCCGACCTGCTCACCGAACGGCTCCGGCGCTACCGCGCCCTCGGCACCACCCGCGACCGGGCCCGGGCGGCCGGCTAGAAGCGCCCCAACCGCTCATTCAGGCGTCTCTGCGCAGTGCCCATTCGACGCCCGGACAGCGGTCCATGACGACGTCGAGGCCGGCGCTCAGGGCGCGTTCGGCGGCCGCCTCGTCGATGACGCCAAGCGGGAGCCAGATCGCCTTGGCCCCTGCCGCGATCGCCTCGTCCACCGACTCCCCCGCCAGCTCGGCCCGCCGGTAAACGGCGACCACGTCCAGCGGGTCCGGCACCTCGGCCAGCGACGCGTACCCGGGCTCGCCCAGCACGGTCTCGGCGGCCGGATGGACGGGAATGACCCGTCTGCCCCGGGCCTGGAGCAGCCGGGCCTGGTCATAGGCCGTGCGCTCCGGGTTGTCGCTCAGGCCCACGAAGGCCCAGTGCCGCGCCCCGTGAAGCAGGCGCTTGATGACGTCGCCGTCGGCGAAGCGGTCTCCCATGCTCGGCACCAACACGGCGCGCCCGCCGGAACTTCCCGCATTCATCTTCCGCTCAGCGGTTGCCGCGCTTTCGACGCCGTCGACCGCCGCATATGGTCCAGAGCGTTGAAGAGCGCTCTCGCGACCGGCCTTTCTGTCCGCGTGCTGGCGAAAGCCACGCCCGTTCCACAGAGGTAGAGCATGAGATCTTCTCTCGTTTTCGTCGCGCTGGCCCTCGCCGCCGCGCTGGTCGGCGGCGCGGGTAGCGCCCAGGCGGTCGCCGACCCGCTGCTGTCCCAGGGCAAGCCCGTCACCGCGTCGTCCGCCGAGAACGCCGGCACGCCCGCCTCGGCGGCCGTGGACGGCAACGCCGCCACCCGCTGGTCGAGCGCCTTCGGCGACCCGCAGTGGCTGCGGGTCGACCTCGGCGGCACCGCCGTCATCAGCCAGGTGGTGCTCAGCTGGGAGTCCGCGTACGGCCGGGCGTTCCAGATCCAGACCTCCGCCGACGGCCTGACCTGGACCACCGTCTACGCGACCGGCACCGGCACCGGCGGGACGCAGACCCTCGCCGTGACCGGGAACGGGCGGTACGTACGGATGTACGGCACCTCCCGCGGCACGGCCTACGGCTACTCGCTGTTCGAGTTCCAGGTCTACGGCACGATGGGCGGCACCACGCCACCTCCAGGGGGCACCATCCCCGACCCGACCACCCAGTCGCTGGAGGCGACCACCGGCCCGCTGGCCACCGCGACCTACACCGTCCCCAACCCCAGCGGCTACAAGGCGGGCACGATCACGTACCCGACGGCCAGTGGCTCGTACCCGGGCATCGTGCTCATGCCGGGCTACCAGGGCACCCAGCAGAACCTGAGCTGGCTCGGCCCGCGCCTGGCGTCCTGGGGCTTCGTCGTCCTCAACGTCGACACCAACGCGCTGTCCGACAGCCCCGACCAGCGGGGCACCCAGATCAGGGCGGCCGGCACCCAGCTGCTCAACCTCGGCAACGCCACCGGCAACCCCATCTCGGGCAAGCTGAACGGCGTGCTCGGCGCCGCGGGCCACTCCATGGGCGGCGGCGGCACGATGGTGGCGCTGCGCGACGACGCCCGGTTCAGGGCGGGCGTGCCGCTGGCGCCCTACCACCAGAGCGGGAGCTTCGCCGGGGTCGCCAAGCCGACCTTCTTCCTGACCTGCGCGAGCGACGTCGCCGCGCCCGGCGGCACGTACGCCAGGCCCTGGTACAACAGCATGACGCAGGCCGAGAAGCTGTACATCGAGGTCCCCGGCGACCACCTCTGCCCGATGACCGGCTACGGCAACAAGGCCAAGCAGGGCAAGTGGATCGTGTCGTTCTTCAGCCGCTGGCTGCGCGACGACGCCCGCTTCACCCCGTTCCTGTGCGGCAGCGTGCGCGACGCCGACCGGAACAACACCTCGCTGGTGACCCAGTGGACGGACACCTGCCCGTTCTGAACGACGTGACCCGGGCACGGCTCCCGAGAGGGGGCCGCGCCCGGCCCGGGCTAATTGAGCGCCGAGTGGCGCCGGCTGTAGGCGAAGTAGATGACCAGCCCGATCAGGAACCAGACGGCGAAGCGCAGCCACGTCACCGGACTCAGGAACGTGATCAGCCAGATCGAGAAGAGCGCCCCGACGCCCGGCACCACCGGCATCCCCGGCAGGCGGAACTGGCGCGGCAGGTCGGGCTGCCGGTAGCGGAGCACGATCACCGCCACGCACACGACCACGAACGCCAGCAGGATCCCGATGTTCGTCAGCTCGGCCGCCTCCCGGATGGGCAGGAACCCGGCGATCAACGCCGACGCGACGCCCACGATCCAGGTGACCCGCGTGGGCACCCGGCGCACCGGGTGCAGCTTGGCGAACCAGTGCGGCAGCAGCCCGTCCCGGCTCATCGAGAACCAGACCCGGGTGACGCCGAGCATGAACGTGAACATGACCGTGAGGATGCCCACCACGGCGCCCGCCGCGATCAGGGACGCGAGCCCGGGCAGCCCGACGGAGGCGAACGCCGAGGAGAAGCCGCTCTCGGGATCGATCTCCCGGTAGTTCTGCATGCCGGTGAGCACGAGCGTGGCCAGCACGTACAGGACCATGGAGATGGCCAGCGAGTAGATGATCGCCTTCGGCATGTGCCGCTGCGCGTCCCGTGACTCCTCGGCCGCGGTGCTCATCGCGTCGTAGCCGAACACCGCGAAGAACACGGTGGCGGCACCGGTGATCGCCCCGCCGACCCCGAACGGGAAGAACGGCGTGTAGTTGTACGGGTTGATGTAGAAGAAGCCGACCACGATCACCAGCAGCACGACGGCGACCTTGATGCCCACCACGGACGTCTCGAACCTGGCCGCGGCGCGGATCCCGAGATTCAGCAGGAAGGCGATGAACAGGCACAGGATCGCCGCGAACAGGTCCACCACGTGCCCCGCGCCGGTACCGGGCGCGCCGAGCATCCACGCGGGCAGCGTGAAGCCGAGCTGCTCCACGAGGAAGCCGAAGTAGCCGGAGATGCCGATGGCCACGACCGCGACGATGGCGGTGTACTCCAGCAGCAGGTCCCAGCCGATGCACCAGCCGACGACCTCCCCGAGGACCGCGTACCCGTAGGTGTAGGCGGACCCGGCCTTCGGGATCAGGCCCGCGAACTCGGCGTACGAGAACGCGGCGGCGGCGCTGGCGATCCCAGCGATGAGGAACGAGACGAGCACGGCCGGCCCCGCGGTCTGGTTGGCGACCGCGCCGGCCAGGGCGAAGATGCCCGCGCCGATGATGCCGCCCACGCCGATGGCGGTGAGCTGCCACAACCCGAGCGACCTGGCCAGCTCGCCCTCGTGCTCGGTGGCGATGAGCTCCACCGGTTTGCGTCTGAAGACGCCTCCTGAAGTTGTCATGACGCCCCCGATGCGACTATGTGCGTCCGTCCTGCCCACCAGGGCCGTCCCTATGCGAAGGAGCCCTGGTGGGCGGGGTCACGGGCGCCACGTGCCGCCCGTCCGCGAGGTGCTGCTGCAGCTCGACATGCCGGAACTGGTAGTACGGCCCCTCCGTGCGCAGCAGGCCCAGCCGGTGGGCGTCGTCCAGGAAGTCCATCGCCCGCAGCGGCAGGCTCCCCCGGGTGGCCAGGCGGGGGATCGTCAGCTTGTAGGCCAGCCAGGCGTGGTGGCGGCCCAGGACGAGCCCGAACAGCAGCCCCAGCACCAGGCCGACCAGGATCGACATGTCCGGGGGGATCCCCGAATACAGCAGGACGCCCGCGGTGGCGAGCCCGACCACGAGCCCGCCGATGATCCGGATGGCGGTCAGGTTCCGGTCGGCCTGCCAGGTCGAGCGCGGGGATCTGGCCGTCAGGTCGGCGGTGGGGCTCTCGACCCAGCGGATCAGGCTGAGCAGGGCGACGAACCCGACGAAGGACAGCAGCCCGATCTGCACCGAGGATCTCAGGGCGAAGACCGGCTTCCCGCTCGCGTAGGCCATGAGCCAGCCGACGATGGCCCCCAGGGCACCGACGATCAGCCCGTCCCGGAGGGCGGGAAGGAGCTCGGCGAGCCTGCCGCGCAGGTGGAAGTCGGCGTGGCCCGGCGACTCGGTGAACCAGGAGCCGATCAGGGTCTCGGCCACGAGCGCGGAGAACAGGCCGGCCATCGCGCTGAAGAAGAGCGACTTCGTCAGCAGCCCGAAGGCCAGCCCGACCACGACCCCGATCACGGCGGCGGCCCCGAACCGGACCGTGCGGCTGGAGGTGTAGCGGGCCAGATGCCACCACGCGACGTCGCGCGGGTCCTCCTCGTTGCGTTCGAGCTGGCGGGACAGGTACGTGAGCCAGCGGTCGACCTGCTCCGGCGTCCAGGCGTGCTGGGGCCGGAAGGGCTGCGGCGGGCCCTCGGCGGGCGTACGCGTGCTCACCAGAGCCGGGATGAGCTGGTCGCACAGATGG
The DNA here is from genome assembly GCF_053603495.1 of Nonomuraea sp. NPDC004186. Classification (NCBI taxonomy): domain Bacteria; kingdom Bacillati; phylum Actinomycetota; class Actinomycetes; order Streptosporangiales; family Streptosporangiaceae; genus Nonomuraea; species Nonomuraea sp. NPDC004186. Next base: position 52,999 of record NZ_JBSGFQ010000039.1, read on the forward strand.
TCGTGCAACGTCGCCGCGCTGCCGCGCCCGAGCGCCAGCAGCGGCGTCGGATCCACCCGCGGCGCGATGTAGGTGGCGCGGACCAGCCAGAGCCCCAGAGACGTCGAGGTGACCTCGGACAGTGCGGGGACGGTGCCCTTGCGCAGCTCCTCCAGGACCTGGGGCCAGACGGAGTGGGGCACCGGCGGCAGGCACGCCTCCAGGTAGTCGGCCGACGCGGCGGGGGACATCGGCTGTGGCTCGATGACCGCCGCCGCCGTGAGGGCGTCGCCGATCTCCTCGACGGACTCGGCGAACTGGTCGGTACGGCAGGTGAGGATGAGCTGGTCGGTCTCGTACATCGACCGGTTCAGCGAGGTCAGCATGTCGGCGCGGGCGGTGTCGGGCAGCTCGTCCAGGCCGTCGATGACGGGCAGCACCTCGCCCCGGGCCACGAGCGTCTCCGGCATGTCCGTGCCGAGGCCCTCCGCGCGCAGCGCCGGATAGTCCAGCGCCAGGCTCGCGGCCAGCCAGTCCTGCAGCCGCCCGTAGAGGCGGTCGTCCCAGCGCGCGGCCGACAGCAGCACCGGGACGGGCTCCTCCGGCTCCCGCGTGCGCAGCAGTTCGAGGACGAGCTGCACGGCCAGGGTCGTCTTCCCGGTGCCCGGGCCGCCCAGGATGACCAGCCGGCGGCAGCGCAGGGCGCGGAAGTTGCGTGCCATGTCCGCGATGTGCACGTCCAGGCCGGGGAAGGCCACGGTGCCCTTGGCGATGATCTCGGGACGGTCGGCGAGCTCGCGGCGCTCGGTCGAGTGCCAGGGCAGCGGCATGGGCTCGGGATCGCACAGCGAGCGCAGGACAGTCTCGTCGCGCCACTGCTGGGTCACCAGCCCGGAGAGGACGTCCTTCGCGGTGGCGACGTCGGCCGAGGTGGGGGCGGCGGCGGCCGCGCCCCGCTTGCGCCACCAGGTCAGGAACTGCACCAGGCCGTTGCCCAGCCCTATCGCGCCCGTCACCGCCGCGATGATCTGAGCGGATCCGGCCGTGATCCCCCAGTCCTTCGGCAATCGGGTGGCCACGGTCAGGATCATGGTGGCCAGGGCCAGGAGCAGAACGCCGAGCACCACCGACATCTTGGCCTGGCGATTCTGCCAATATCGTGCGCCCATAAATCCAGTATGTGCGGATAAAGAGGCTGGTAATTCTCCACGCAAGGTCGATAAAACGGAAAAACCATTCACCTCATTGATGGGGGCCGCCAATCCTGTGGCAGCGTTTCGGAAACCCGTCCGGCCGCGACGGCCAGCCCCCTGCGGCCGGGCAGGACGAGGTTGCCGTCGGTGACCAGCATGAACCGCTCCAGATCCGGCACGATCACGTGCACGGCGGTGATCCCGCAGGGGAGGACGCGCACCATGCGGTGGTAGGCCGGGTGGCCCCGCGCGGCCAGCATCGCGGCCACCTTCCGCAGCTGGGCGCCGGGAGTCCCGGCCGCCGCGGCGGCCTGCGGAAAGGGGACCACCTGCGCCTCCCGCAGGGCGTCGGTGAGGTCGAACCGTCCGCACGCGTGCAACGCGGGGTGCGCCGCCAGCCCGGCCAGATCGCCGCGTACGGCTCCGGAGTGCGGCAGACCCTCGCCGAGCGTGGCCTGGACGAGCTCCGTGAGCGCCCGCCAGGCGGCGTACGCCGGGTCCAGCGAGGTGCCGCCGCCGCGCCGGTGCGGACGGCGGTCGGCCGGAGCCGTGTACGCCAGCATCGTCGGCACGCCGAGGTCGCTGGTGATGTCCAGCAGGTGCACCGGTGACCCGGTCAGCTCCTCCGCCGTCGCGTAGGCCCGCGCGAGGCCGTGCGGAAGCGTCCCCGGGTCGATCAGCCTGAGCCGGAAGCCGTCCCCGCCCAGGAAGGCGCGTACGAGGAGCAGCGACAGGGCGTCCCGCTCCACGGCCTCGTTGAGGGCGTGCAGCAGCGCCTCGGCGGCGGTGATGCCGACGGCCGAGCCGCTGTTGCAGCTGTAGCGCATCAGGTCGGCGTAGTCGCAGTCGTCCCCGGCCAGCTCGCGCAGCGGCGCGGCGCCGGTCTCGGCGTACCAGGGGGCCGACAGGAACAGCGGCACCAGCGCGTCGACGCGCCTGTGGGGGAGGGGCGGCCCGTCGAGGAGGCGATAGCGCAGGCAGGCCATCCGCCGGCCGGGCGTCCCGGTCAGCAGCAGCGCGCAGGCGTCCCCGCGCAGCGGGCCCGTGGCGAGGGCGGCGGGCGCGACGGGCCGCACGGCGGCGGGGTCGAACCCGGCCGGGCCGGTGAGGTAGTGCTCGACGGCCTCGAACAGAGCGCCCACGCGGGCCTCGTCCGGGCGTCCTTTGCCCATCCCGCACGCGACCGGCGAGAGCTCCCCCGCGTCGCCGAATAGGCGGCACCACCAGGCGGTCGGGTCGCGGCCGTCGCCCGCGTCCACGAGCTCCGCCCGCAGGCCGAGCGCGGTCAGTGCCGCGGACGCCCGCCTCCCGGCCTCGTCCAGCGGCACCGCTCGTTCCGCCGCGCAGAACGGCCGCCCCGCCCGTCGCGGGGATTTCGGAAATCGACGCGGCCTACCTTCTGCCATCGCCGGTCGTGGCGGACAGCAGCTCGCCCAGCCGGTCGAGTTCGGCCTGGGTCAGGTGCTGGGTCGCGCGATCCAGCGACTCGGTCACGATATAGTCCACGACATTTCCCATGAGCCTCCCCCTTCCTTTCGGCCTTAATTGTAGCGCCGCCTCTGCAAAAGCCTAGAAAGGCTATTTGCGGACTTATTTACATTTTCTGGGGGATGGCCGCGGCCGGGGTGGGTACCCACCCCTGTCATCCGGAGTCCCAAGATCGTCACTCTGAGTGAGATGACAGCCGTTACGGTCACGAACCGTGTGCTGACAAAGAGTCAACCCGCCATTCGTGATGTTTCTTCGCATCCGTACCTTGAAGTACATCTGGCCCATCGGCATAGTGGACGCACCACAGGCGTGCCAGTCGTGGCGGACATTCTCGGGGTAGTGCCGGTTCGCGACTGCCCGGCGGCGCATCATCCGGTGCGCGGAATTGGACATGATGGATGAGTTCGCCCCCGCCGATCCGTACCAAGCTGCTCAGGATTCTCCTGCTTCCGCTGGTCTCCATGGTCGCTCTGTGGGGGTTCATCGCCTACTCCAGCGTTGAGGAGATCGTCACCGTCTCCCAGGCGCAGGACCGCTGGGAGGGCATCGGGTCGCCGGTGCTTCAGCTGATCGTCGAGTTACAGCGGGAGCGCCAGCTCTCGGCGGAGGCGGTCCGCGGCACCGGCTCGTACGAGCCGCTGGCCGAGCAGCGCCGGATCACCGACGGCAAGGCCAAGCGGCTGCGCGAGGTGATCAGCGCCCTCGACGTCGGGGCGGCGGACGGGGAGACCCCGGCCCAGGTGCAGGCGCTGCTGCAGGCGCTCGACGGGCTGCAGTCACTGCGCGATTCGGCCGACGGCGGCGTGCTGGCCCCGCCGCTGACCATCATCGAGGCGTACAACAACCTGATCAGCGTCGCCAACGGGCAGTTCAGCGACCGCGACGCGCTCAGCGACGTCTCGTCCTACCAGGCGGTGCGCGGCATGGCGGCCTACAGCGCCGCGGCCGAGTATCTGGGCCGTGAGCACGCCGTGCTCACCACCACGATCGTGCACCACAAGATGACCCCCAGGGACCGGGCGTCGTTCGTCTCCGCGATGACCAGCCGCCGGCTCGTCTTCGCCAACGCCGAGCGCGACGTCGGCCCCGAACTGCGGGCGAACTACGACCGGCTGGTCGCCAGCGCGTCGTTCAAGCGGCTGGTGGACGCGGAGGACCTGCTGTTCGGCTGGGACACCAGCGGCGGCGCGCCGCCCGTGGACCCCACCGTGTGGAAGCGGGACGCCGACGCCATCTTCGGCGCGATCAGCCGCGACACGCAGACGGAGCTGGCCCGCACCGCGGAGGAGGCGCAGTCCCAGAAGTCCGGCGCGTACTGGCGGATCGGCCTGGTCCTGCTCCTGGGGCTGTTCGCGGTGGTGGCGTCGGTGGCGCTGTCGTACCGGTTCGGCCGCTCGCTGATCGCCGAGCTCAGCCGGCTGCAGGAGTCGGCCGTGGAGCTGGCCGAGCGGCGGCTGCCCCGGCTGGTCGAGCGGCTGCGCCGCGGCGACGACGTGGACCCGGCCACCGAGGCGCCCGGCCTCGACCGCGCCGACACCGCCGAGGTCGACCGGGTGGTGCACGCCTTCTCCGCCGTACGCCGTACGGCGGTCGAGGCGGCGGTGGGCCAGGCGACCCTGCGCAAGGGCGTCGGCCTCGTCTTCCTCAACCTGGCCCGGCGCAACCAGGCGCTGCTCCACCGCCAGCTCACGCTGCTCGACACCATGGAACGCCGGGTCGAGGAGCCGGAGGTCCTGGAGGACCTGTTCAAGCTCGACCACCTGACCACCCGCATGCGGCGGCACGCCGAGAACCTGATCATCCTGTCCGACTCCGCCCCCGCGCGGCGCTGGCGCGACCCGGTGCCGCTGTTCGACGTCGTACGCGCGGCGGGGCTGGAGGTCGAGGACTACACCCGCGTCACCGTCGTACCGATGCCGAACGCCCCGCTGCTGGTCGGCCCCGCCGTCACCGACGTGATCCACCTGGTCGCCGAGCTGGTGGAGAACGCCACCGTCTTCTCCCCGCCCGACACGACCGTGCACATCCGCAGCATGACCGCGGCCAACGGCTTCGCGCTGGAGGTGGAGGACCGGGGCCTGGGGCTGAACCAGTCCACCCTCGACGAGCTCAACTCCCGGCTGGCCGACCCGCCGGAGTTCGACCTGGCCGACAGCGACCGGCTCGGCCTGTTCGTGGTGTCCAGGCTCGCGGGCCGGCACGGGATCAAGGTCTCGCTGCGCCGCTCGCCGTACGACGGGACCACCGCGATCGTGCTGCTGCCGGCCTCCCTGCTCGTCAACCTCCAGCCCCCGGTCGTCGTCGCGCCCGCCACGGACCGCGTCGCCGCGCACATAGCCAGGCCCATGCGCGCGCTCGGCACCGGGCCCGCCGAGCCCCGGTCCCGCGGGGTGGCCGTCGCCCCTGAGCCCTTCCCGCCCCTCGGGCCGGACGCGCCCGCCCGCGCCCCGGAGCGCGGGACCTGGTTCGAGGCCGGGCCCGCGCCGACCCCGATCATCCAGGCCGGGCCAGTGAGTGGGCCTGTGAACGGCTCCGCGAACGGGCTCACGGGCTCGTCCTCCAACGGGCTCACGGACGGGCTCACGGGCGGACTCGCGAACGGACTCGCGGGCGGACCTGCGAACGGACTCGCGAACGGACCCGCGAACGGACTCGCGGGCGGGCTCGTGGAGGAACCGGCCAGCGGGCCCGCCACTGGACCGATCCGGATTCCGACGCCGGTCCCCGGCCCCGCCACCCCGCCCGGCCCGCCCGCCGACTGGAGCGTCACCGTGCCGGCCGAGGACGCGGACGAAGACCTCGACGGGCTGCCGATGCGGGTACCGCAGGCCAGCCTGGCTCCCCAGCTCCGCTCCGCCAGACGCGCGGACCGGCGCGGCACCCCGGCGCGCTCGCCGGAGGAGCTCGCACAACTCATGTCGTCCATGCAACGCGGCTGGCAGCAAGGCCGTCGCCAGGCGGAGCAGGGACCAGACGTGTGGAACCGAAAGGACGACCATCCCGATGCCCGACCCCAGAAGTGAACTGAGCTGGCTGCTGGACGACCTCACCCAGCGCATCCCCGGCATCCGGCACGCCATCGTGCTGTCCGCCGACGGGCTGGCCATGGGCGGCTCCCGGGACCTGACCCGGGAGGACGCCGAGCACCTGTCCGCCATCTCCGCCGGCAGCCACAGCCTGGCCATGGGCGCCGGGCGCCACTTCGGCATGGGCGGCGTACGGCAGACGATCATCGAGATGGAGGACGGCTTCCTGTTCGTCACCGCGGCCGGCCAGGGCGCCCGGCTGGCCGTGCTCGCCACGGGCGACGCCGAGCTGGGCATGGTCACGTACGAGATGGCGCTCATGGTCAAGCGGGTCGGCGAGCACCTCTCCGCGCAGCCGAGGGGAGCGGCACCGGCACCCGCCTGGAACGGCGCGAGACAGTGACCGGGGAGGATCCCGGGCCGCTGCTCCGGCTCTTCGGGCTGACCGGGGGCCGGGCGCGCCCGCAGGGCGAGGCGTTCGACCTGGTGGCCATCGTCACGACGGTCGCCGGCACCTACGAGCCCACGGAGCTGCTCCCGGAGCATCGCACCGTGCTGTCGCTGTGCCAGAGGCCCACGCCGGTGGCCGACGTCGCGGCGCACCTCAGGCTGCCCCTCAACATCACCCGGGTGATCCTGAGCGATGTGCGGCGAGAGGGCCTTGTCACCATCGAGCGCCCGCGCCCCGCGGCGCAGACGATCGACGAACGCATCTACAGGGAAGTGCTGCATGGACTACGCAGCCTCTGAGCCGGGGACGACCGCCGTCGCCTCGGCCTTGGCCATCAAGATCCTCATCGCGGGCGGCTTCGGCGTCGGCAAGACCACCTTGGTCGGCACCATCAGCGAGATCCGGCCGCTGCACACCGAGGAGCTGCTGAGCGAGCGGGGCATCGGGGTGGACGACACCTCGGGCGTGGAGTCCAAGACCACCACCACGGTCGCGCTCGACTTCGGCCGCATCACCATCCGCGACGGGCTGTGGCTGTACCTGTTCGGCACTCCCGGGCAGGACCGCTTCTGGTTCATGTGGGACGAACTGGCCCTCGGCGCGCTCGGCGCCGTGGTGCTCGCCGACACGCGCCGCCTGGGCGACTGCTTCCCCGCGGTGGACTACTTCGAGCAGCGCGGCGTCCCGTTCGTGGTCGGCGTGAACTGCTTCGAGGGGGCCCGCCGCCACGACCCGGCCAAGGTGCGGCGGGCGCTCGCGCTGAACGAGCGCATCCCGATCGTGCTGTGCGACGTCCGCGACCGCGCATCGGTCAAGGAGGTGCTCACCACATTGGTGAAGTACGCGGTGGAAGGCGGATGAGCCGGGTTCAGGGGGCCGGCGTGAGTGGCGGGACGGCGTTGCGCGCCCGTTCGAGGGCCTGATCGGGCCACCACTGGCCGGAGGCCGGGGTGACGACGCCGTATACCGGGTCGGCCGGTCCCGGGGTGCCCCGGGTGCACTGGCCGTTGGAGAAACCCGGGCTGTTGAGCCAGAGGAACGCGTCGGCCAGCGGCTTCCCGGTGCCGGCGGACGGCCGGGCGCCCGCGCCCCTGCCGGGGGGATTGCACCATTCGTCCGGAACCGGGAAGCGCCCGGCGGGTGGTTGCCACTCGCCGGCCCCGTTCCGGCTCGTGTCGACGACGAAGTGCGGCAGGCCGGGCGCGTCGTCCGGCACGGCGGCCAGGGCCGCGTCGGCGCACGAGGCGCTCCGCGACGCCGCCCTCAGATAGACGCACCTGGACAGCTTCGCCGCGTACGTGAGCGATCGCGCCGTCGGCCGGTAGCCGACGGCGTTGACGTAGAAGCCGTCGGCGCGCACCGCCCCCGCGTTGACCAGCCGGTCGGCGATCTGCGTGAACGCGGGCCAGCCCGCCAGCCCGCCGTCGAGGTAGACGGCGGTGCGGGCCAGGCCGGTCAGGGTCTCCACGGCGTAGGTGAGATCGGCGTACCGCTGGACGGCGGCGGACTCCCCGCCCTGCGGGCACTCGGGGCTGCCGGGCATCCGCGCCAGGCCGCTGGGCTCCAGGGCGACGACCGCGGGCCGGTTCCCGATGCCCTCGGCCACCGCGTCGATCCACGCCCGGTAGCCCGCGGTGTCGGGGGCGCCGCCGTTCCAGCAGTCACGTCCCGGGATGTTGTTGGTGACGAACACCGGGACGGTCCGCCGGCGTTCGGCCTGGGCGACCGCCTCGCGCGCGGTGCGGGAGACGTCGGCGGGGGAGCCGCCGGCGAGCCAGATCGCCTGGGGGACCTGCGACAGCGCCCGCATGAGGGCGGCGTCGGCCGTCCTGCCCTGCGCCGACCAGGTCCGGGACTGCCGGGCCGCGTCGGTGTCCGGCTGCACGTAGAACCGCACGCCGTCCGCGCGCAGCGGGTTCTCGCCGGGGAGCTCCCGCCACAGCGTGCCCGCCTCTTTCGCGACGGCGGGGTTCACCGCCGGGTTCACCGCCGGGGTCACGGCGGGCAGGCCGGGGAACAGGCTGGGGAGCAGGTACGCGCCCGCCGTCGCCACGGCGAGCGCGGCCACCGTGCCGCCGGCCCACGCCCAGCGCCTGGACGTCCCCCGCCGCCGGCCCCGGTGCGCCGGGGCGGCGTGGCTCCGGTCCGGTGTGGTGCGGCCCTTCTCCGCGGCGGCGTGGCCCTGCTCGGGGACGGCGTGGCTCCGGCCCGAGGCGGTGGCGGCCGGGCCCGGCACCCTGGGTTCGTACGGGAACCGGCCGCTCGCCCGGCGTCGTGGAGGGGGCCCGACCGGGACGAGGTCGGGCGAGAGGCGGATCGTCGCGCCCCCGCCGAGCGCGTCCACGAGCTCGGCGGCCGTCGGGCGGGCCGCCGGGTCCTTGCTCAGCGCCCGCGCCACCAGCCGGCCGACCACGCCGCCCAGCTCGGGGAGCACGGGCTCCTCGTGGACCACGCGGTAGAGCACGTCGTGACCCGCCCCCGAGCCGAACGGCGGCCGCCCGCTCGCGGCGAAGGCCATGACACCGCCCCAGGCGAAGACGTCGGAGGCCGGCGACGCCAGCCCGCGCACCTGCTCGGGCGACATGTACGCCGGCGTGCCCATCCTGGTGACGGAGAGGGTCGTGGAGTCGGAGACGAAGGCGAGGCCGAAGTCGATGACCTTCGGGCCCATGGGGGACAGCAGCACGTTCGACGGCTTGAGGTCACGGTGGACGACGCCGGCCGCGTGGATGGCCCACAGCGCCACCGCCGTGCTCATGGCCAGTTCTTCGAGCTCCGAGCCCGACATCGGGCCCCGCTCCACGACCGCGCGGAACAGCGTCGGTCCCGGGACGTACTCGGTGACGACGTACGCCGTCTCGCCGTCCAGGTCGGCCGTGAGCACGGGAGCCGTCGAGAAGGGGGCGACCCGCTGCATGGTCGCGACCTCGCGGCGGAAGCGCCGCCGGAACTCCGGGTCGCCGGCGAGGTGCCGGTGGATGACCTTGATCGCCACGAGCCGCCGCGAACGGCTCTTCGCGAGGTAGACGACGCCCATCCCGCCGGAGCCGAGCCGGCGCACGATGCGGTGGCCGCCGATCCGCCGCGGGTCGTCGCCGGTCCGCCCGTCCACCGCCTCGCCGTGTTTGGTGCCGTTCGCCATCGCCCGCCCATCCCGACCCGACAGTCGACAGGAGGTACGGCCGGAGCGGCACGGGGGTTCAGCTGAACGCGAGCAGGACCTTGCTCGACCGCCGGGCGTCGGCCGCCTCCTCGAACGCCGCCACAGCCGCGCCGAGCCCGAAGACGGACGTGACAATGGGTGCGAACCGCCCGGCGTCCCCGCTCATGATCGACAACGCGGCCGGCATCTCGTGGTAGAAGCGGCTCGACCCCATCAGGGTCAGCTCGCGGGTGACCGCGAGGTGCAGCGGCGCGGTGACCCCGCCCGGGGGCAGGTGCCCCACGTTGACGAGGGTTCCGCCGGGGCGCAGCGCCTCCAGGGCGGAGACGAGCCCGGCCTGGGAGCCGGAGGACTCGATCGCGACGTCGGCGGCGGGGATCGGCTCGCCGAGGTCCGCGCGGACGACGTGGGTCGCGCCCACCTGGAGCGCCAGCCGGAGGGGTTCGCCGAACACGTCGGTCGCCGTGACCGTGGCCGCCCCCGCGCAGGCGGCCAGGGCGGCGCAGAGCAGGCCGATGGGGCCCGCGCCGATCACCAGCACGTCGCGGCCCTCGACGCCGGAGCCCGGCCGGCGCAGGCCGTGGAGCGCCACCGAGGCGGGCTCGGCCAGCGCCGCAGTCCGCAGGTCGAGCCCGTCGGGGATCGGCACGAGGCGGCTCGCGGGCACGACGAGGCGCTCGGCGAACCCGCCGTCCGTGTGCGGCATCCGGGCGGCGCTGCCGAGATAGCGCAGCTCCGCGCAGAGGTTCTGCTCGTCGCGCAGGCAGTAGCCGCAGCGGCCGCACACCTGGGCGGGGTGAACGGCGACGCGGCCGCCCGCCGGCGGCCCCGAGCCGTCGGCGGCGGGCTCGGCGACGACCCCGACCACCTCGTGCCCCAGGACCATCGGGGAGCGCAGGACGGACTCGCCCACCCGCCCGCTCCTGTAGTAGTGCAGGTCGGAGCCGCAGATGCCGCCGTAGACGACCGTGACGACGGCTTCGTGCGGTCGCGGCGCCGGGGTGGTCCGGGTCTCGACCGTCAGGTGCCCGGGGCCGGTGACGACGAGGGCCTTCGCGTCCATTCAGATCACCGCCGTCATTCCGCCGTCGATGTAGATGACCTGGCCGTTGACGAAGTCGGACGCCGGTGAGGCGAGCCAGATCGCGGGGCCGACCACGTCCTCGACGCGGCCCCAGCGCGCCGCGGGGGTGCGCCGCGTGATCCAGCGGCTGAAGTCGGGGTCGGCGACCAGGGACGCGTTCAGGTCGGTGTCGATGTAGCCGGGGGCCAGGCCGTTGACCTGGATGCCGGCGGACGCCCATTCGGCGCACATCGCCCGGGTGAGCCCGCCGAGCCCGCTCTTCGCGGCCGCGTAGGGGGCGGTGGTGGCCCGCACCAGGTGGTTCTGGACCGAGCAGATGTTGATGATCTTCCCGCTGCCCCGGGGGAGCATGTGGCGCGCGAAGGCGCGGCCGACGAGGAAGCCGCTGGTGAGGTTGACGTCGACCACGCGTTTCCAGTCGTCGACCGGGATCTCGGTCAGGGGGCCGCGGATCTGCACGCCGGCGTTGTTGACGAGGATGTCCGGGCAGCCGTACGCGGTGACGACGGCCTCGCAGGCCTGCTCGACCTGCGCCGGGTCGGTGACGTCGAACGCGTGGACCTGCACGTCGCCGGGTGGACGGCCGGGGGCGAGCTCCTCGCGCAGGGCTGCGGCCGCCGCCTCCAGGCGCGCCGGGTCGCGGCCGTTCAGCACGACGCGCGCCCCCGACAGCGCGTAGCCGCGCGCGATGGCATGCCCGATGCCGCGACCCGAGCCGGTGACCAGGGCGAGCCTGCCTGTCAGGTCGAACGCCGGGACGCCTGGAGCGGTCTGGAGGGGCACGTCAACTCTCCCTTGCAGGTGCGGATCCGAGAACCTCGACGCGTGACGCGCGGACGAGCGACGCGGCCGCGGCCTCCGCCGCCGCCGGGTCCATGGCCGCGATGGCCTCGACGACCTGCTCGTGCCGGTCCAGCGAGGCGGCGGTGTCGGCGGTGAAGAACTGGTGGCGGTCGGAGTAGCGGGCGTGCAGGGTGGCGATGAGGGTCTGCACGAGCTGGCTCAGGACCGCGTTGTCCGCGCCCCTCAGGACCGTGCGGTGGAAGCCGGTGTCGGCCGACACGAACGCGGAGCGGCTGCGTCTTTCGTAGGCGTCCCGCATGTCCCGGAGGTGCTCGCGGAGGGTGTCCACGAGGGCCTGCCGGGCACCCAGCGCCGCGATCCTGGCGGCGGCGGGCTCCAGGGCCTCCCGCAGCGTCAGCAGCTCGCCGAGCTGGGTGTCGGCGTCGGGGCCGTCCGCCCGCCAGGCGATGACCTGCGGGTTGAGCAGCGCCCAGCTCTCCTGGGGCTGGACGGTGGTGCCGACCTTGTGGCGCGGGCGGACCATGCCGAGCACCTCCAGCGAGCGCAGCGCCTCGCGCACGACCGTCCGGGACACCTCGTACTCGGACTCGACGCGCTCGGGGGAGACGATGCCGCCCACGGGGAAGTCGCCGTGCGCGATCCGGCGTCCGAGCGCGTCAACGAGCTGCGCGTGCAGGCCACCCGGCCGGGCGCTTTCGACCATCGACAACCCTTAAAAGTATGATTAAACACACTATATAACGGCTTCGGTGGGGATGCCCGCCGCAGACGCTGCAGGGCAACGTGCGGATCGACGCGCTGGACTACGCGGTCTCGGCCTCGATCACGCCGATCAGCGAACGGGGCGCGGTGCGGGACAACGTCCTGCTCGCCCGCGCCTCCGGTTCGTCCTGTCCGTCGTCGATCCCACCCTGATCCCCGCCTCCAGCTTCATCGGCCTGCAGACCAGCACGGGGACCGGCCGGGCGAAGTTCGCCGCCGTGTCGGTCACGCCCCGGGGCCGCCGGAGCTGAACGGCTGATTCGTTACGAGAAATGCTCGCAAATATCAGAACTATGTGTATGGGTATTGGTTTTCTCTGCCTTGGCCACATAAAAGCGTAACCGCAGGTCTATGGGCCACTTCAGTGCGATTCATAACCCCCCTACGCTGTCCCCGTTCCACTTACGGCGAGGGGGATCACGTGCTCGGAATCGACACCTGCCTGGCGGAGGTCATGTCCATACCGGGGGCGCTGGACGCCATGCTGCTCGACCACACCAGCGGCATGGCGGTGGCCTTCAGCAGTGCCTCGGGCGTGGACGCCGACCGGTCGGCCGCCGCGTTGACCGAGGCGCTGCGGGCCACGACCGACGGCCTCGCCCGCGCGTGCCCGGGCGAGGTCGTCCGCATCGACGACATGCTCGTCACGACGGACAAGGGGCACCATCTGCTCAGGCCGCTGGAGACGGTCTTCGAGGGGCCGCTGGTCATCTACGTACGCCTTGACCTGGAACGATCCAACCTGGCCCTGGCGCGCCACCGCCTGCGGTCGGTCTCCAGCCAGCTGACGACGTGAGTCATGACCAGGCTCGACGCACTCCTGGCCGGGCTGGCGCACGAGCGTTCGACGGGCGCGCTCCGGCTCGGGAGGAACGGCACGATCTTCCTCCACGACGGGCGCGTGACGTACATGGAGTGCGCCCAGACCCCGGGCGTCGAGCGCCTGCTCACGGCCCGGGGCCGGATGACGGAGGCGGCGCTGCGCGGGCTCCAGGCGGACGGCGGCTGCGCGCGGCTCCTGGAGGAGGGGCCGCTCACGCCCGGCGAACTGCAGTTCGCGGTGCTGGGCGCGGTTCTCGACGCGGCCTTCTTCCTGCTGCCGATCAGCGGGACGCGGCCCAAGTTCCGGCCGGGGGAGCGGCACTGGCTGGGCGGGCAGTGGTTCTTCGAGGTGGCGGGGCTGGTGCGGGAGTGCGGGCGGCGGCGGGCGCACCTCGCCGACATCTGGCCGTCCGCGGAGGTGGACACGCTGCCGGTACGGCCGGTGCCGTGGTTGCCCGGGCACGGGGTGACGCTGACCCGGGTCCAGTGGGAGGTGATCGTCGGCGCCGACCACAAGGCCACGCCGCTGGAGCTGGCCAAGCAGCTCGGGCGATCGGGCTACGCGGTGCTGCTGGCGGTCAGGAGGCTGGCGGCCGCGGGCCTGCTCACCCCACCCGACCCGGGCCGGGCCGCTCCCGCCGACAAGCGGCCCAGGCATGCCGAGCCCGCCGGGACCGCCGGGGCCACCGAGCCCGATGAGGTCGCCGACGGTGGTGAAGCGCCTGGAGCCTGGCTGCCGAAGCGGGCGCGGCACCCCTACGAGCGGCCGCCCCACGATCCCGGGGCGGTGGCCCAGCCGCTCGGCCCGCCCGTGACGGGAGACCCGACCGATCTGGCGCTGCTGATGCGGCTCAAGAAGGCGCTCGAGGAGCTGGCGTGAGGTTCCCCGTACTCAGGAGGAGGCCACCGGTGGAGCTGCGGAAAGAGGTTCTGGAGGAAATGACGCTCCTGCGCGAGCGCACACCGGACGTGAGCGGAAGCGTCGCCTGCACCGTGGACGGCATACAGATCGCCTGCGACCTCGAAGGAGACCGCGGCGAGCAGACCGCTGCGCTGTCGGCGGCGCTGCTCGCGATGAGCAGGCGGATGCTGACCATGACCGGCCACGGCGCTCTTGAGGAAACGCTCATCTCGGGCACCGCCGGCTTCGTGGCCTTCTACGCCGCCGGCCCCACCATCGTCCTCACAGTCCTGGCCAAGCCCGGCGCGAACGTCGGGCTGCTGCGGCTGGAGGGCAGGAAGACGGCCGCCGGAGTGGCAGCCGTCGCAGCACGTAGGCACTGAACCGTCCCCTGGCAGAAAGGGAGAGAACAATGGCCAGCATGGACGTCTCGCTCAAGGAGATGATGACGATCGACGGCGCCCTCGGAGCGGCGATCGTCGATCACGGGAGCGGCATGGCGCTGGGCACCCTCGGCGGCTCCAAGGACCTGGACCTGCAGGTCGCCGCCGCGGGCAACACGGAGGTGGTCAAGGCCAAGCTCCGCACGATGGACTCGCTCGGTCTCAAGGACAGCATCGAGGACATCCTCATCACGCTCGGCGGCCAGTACCACATCATCCGGCCGATCACGGGGCGCGGAGGGAAGGGGCTGTTCCTCTACCTGGCGCTCGACCGTGGGCGCGCCAACCTGGCCATGTCCCGGCACCAGCTCCGGGGCATCGAGGAGAAACTGGAGGTCTGACCCCGGCCCTCGGGTGGCCCGCCCTCGCTCAACCGCGGGCCACCCACCCTTCCTCTCCACCGCGCCGCGGCCGGCCGGTGAGAGGGAGGTCGGTCGTACGGACCGAGACGAGGGTGGCGGCGGCGGTCGCGAGCCGCAGCCGGATGCCGTATTGAAACGGGTTGCAGTTCGTCCTTAGGCTGAGCGCATGATCCTGGACCGCTTCCAGATCGGCGGCGCCGCGGCCGTGGTCACCGGCGCGGGCCGGGGCATCGGCGCGGCCACCGCCGTCGCCCTCGCCCAGGCCGGCGCCGACGTCGCGATCTGCGCCCGCACGGAGGACCAGCTCCACGCCATCGCCGAGCAGGTGAAACAGGCTGGGAGGCGGGTCCTGGTCGTCCCCGCCGACCTGACGCTCCCGGGCGCCGCGGAGGAGCTCGCGGAGCGGGCCGCGGCCGCGTTCGGCCGCCTGGACGTGGTCGTCAACAACGTGGGCGGTGCGATGCCCCGCGCCTTCCTCGACACGAAACGGAAGCATCTCGAGAACGCGTTCCAGTTAAACGTCGGCGTGGCGCACGAGCTGACCAGGGCCGCCGTCCCGCACCTGCTGAAGGCGGGCGGCGGCGCGGTCGTGAACGTCTCCTCCGCCGTGGGCCGCGTGGCGGGCCGCGGCTACCTGGCCTACGGCACCGCCAAGGCGGCCCTGGCGCACTACACCCGGCTGGCCGCGCTCGACCTGGCCCCCGCCGTCCGGGTCAACGCGGTCGCCGTCGGCGCGGTCGCCACCTCCGCGCTCGACATCGTCATGAACGACGAGGGCCTGCGCGCCCAGATGGAGCAGGCCACGCCGCTGCGGCGGATCGGCGAACCGGAGGACGTGGCGGCCGCCGTGCTCTACCTGGTCTCCCCGGCCGCCCGGTACGTGACGGGCAAGGTGCTCGAAGTGGACGGCGGGATCGACCGGCCCAACCTCGACCTCGGGCTGCCCGACCTGTCATGACTTGGTGAGGACGTAGGCGCGGCCGGGGTCGATCGCGACGGTCACGTTCGTGCCCTCGGCCAGCAGGCCCTGCGGATCCGGCCCCGGCACGGTCACCAGCAGGGTGCCCGAGGCGGTCTCCACCTCGTAGTCCACGCTGTGCCCGTGGAAGGCGGCCCGCAGCACCGAGCCGGTCCCGCCCTCGGCGGCCGGGCGGAGCGACAGCGTCTCCGGCCGGACCATGAGGTAGGCGGCGGCGTTCACCTGCACGTCGGGGTGGGCCGCCACCGTCATGGTCCGCCCCAGGGCCGTGACGACCGCGCCGCCCGCGGCCATCCGCTCGGGCACGACCTCGACGAAGTTGGCCCGGCCGATGAAGTCCGCCACGAACACGGTCGCCGGCCGGAAGTAGATGTCGGCGGGGGTGGCCGCCTGCTCGATCCGGCCCCTGTTCATCACCACCACGCGGTCCGACATGGTCATCGCCTCGTCCTGGTCGTGGGTGACGTACAGGCTGGTGATGCCGAGCCGGCGCTGGATGCGGCGGATCTCGGCGCGCATGGCGCCGCGCAGCTTGGCGTCCAGGTTCGACAGCGGCTCGTCGAACAGCAGCACCTCGGGCTGGACGACGAGCGCGCGGGCCAGGGCGACGCGCTGCTGCTGGCCGCCGGACAGCTCGTGCGGGGCACGGTTCTCCAGGCCGACGAGGTTCATGCTGGTGAGGGCGATCTGGAGGGCGGTGTCGGTCTCGTCCTTGGCCCGGTGCTGGGTACGCAGGCCGTAGGCGATGTTCTCGCCCACGGTGAGGTGTGGGAACAGGGCGTAGCTCTGGAACACCATGGCCATCGGGCGGCGCTGCGGCGGCAGCCCGTCGATGACCTCGCCGTCCAGCCGCACGTGCCCGCTCGACGCCTCCTCCAGCCCGGCCACGATGCGCAGCGTCGTGGTTTTGCCGCAGCCGGAGGGCCCGAGCAGCGTGATGAACTCGCCGGGCGCCACGTCGAGCGTGATCGTGTCGACCGCGACGACGGGGGCGCCGGCGCGGCCGAGGAACGCCTTGGTCAGTTCGTCCAGGTGGAGGCGCCCCCTGCGGGTCTCGTCCGTCATCGTTCCTGCCTTCCGGGGGAGCGGTGGAGTGTCGCGGAGCGCCCGACGAGCAGCCGGATGACCCCGAAGCCGGCCAGCACGATCGCGGTCAGCACCGTGCAGTAGGCGAACGCGACCCCGTAGCGGCCGGTGTTGGCGGCGCTGAGGATCTGCGAGGTGATGATGTGCGTGCCCGGGGTGACGAGCAGGATGATCGTCGAGACGGAGGTCATGCAGCGCGCGAAGCCGTAGCTGAGCCCGGTGAGCAGCGCCGGGCGGATCAGTGGCAGCGTGACCTTGCGGAAGGTCCGCAGCGGGCCGGCGCCGAGGTTCCTCGACGCCTCCTCCAGGCTCGGGTGCAGCTGCGACAGCGCCGCCGTGCCCGTACGCAGCCCGGCCGGGACGGAACGGACGACGTACGCCAGCACGATCGCCAGCGCCCCGCCCGCCACCGCGCTGCCGCCCACCAAGCCGGGCAGGACCAGCAGGTCGCCGACGTACCGGGCGGGCCGGTAGGCCAGCACGTAGCCGATGCCGAGCACCGTACCCGGCACGGCCACGCCGAGCGTCCCGGCGAAGTCCAGCCAGCCGCCCGTCCGAGCCAGCTGCCGCACCGCGAGCCAGGCGATGAGCAGCCCGAACCCCCCGGCGACCGGGGTGGCGATCGCCGCCAGCAGGGTCGTGTCCTTCAGCGCCTCCTGGCCCACGCCGAGCAGCACCTCGCGCAGGTGCGTGAACGTGAGCGCGTTGTCCACGCCGAACACCCTTGTGACCCCGCCGGCCACCATGGTGCCGTAGAGGCTGACGATGACCAGCGCGACCAGCACCGCCAGGGCGAGGACGGGCCAGCGCACCCAGCTCGTGACCGGGTGCACGCTGCCGGACGGCCTGCCGGTGATCGTGGTGCGGACCTTGCGGCCCAGCCAGTACCGCTGCGCCACGAACACGCCCACGGACGGCACCAGCAGGATCAGGCTGTAGACGGCCGCGCCCGTGGTGTCGTACTCGCCGGTCACGGCCAGGTAGGCACGGCTGGCCAGCACCGTGTAGTCGCCGCTCACGACGAGCGGGTTGGCCAGGTCCGCGACGGCCTCCACGAACAGCAGCAGGAACGGCGCCGCCAGCCCCGGCGCGAGCAGCGGCAGCATGACGGTCCTGAAGACGCGCCACCGGGACGCGCCCATGGTCATCGCGGCCTCCTCCATGGCCGGATCGAGGCCGCGCATCATGCCGAGCAGCCCCAGGTAGGCGACGGGGAACAGCGACAGCGACTGGACGAACACCAGCCCGTCCAGCCCGTAGACGTCGTACTCGACGCCCAGCAGGTCGTGCGTCACCATCCCGCGCCGGCCGAACAGCACGATCGTGGCCGTGGCCACCGCGAACGGCGGGCTCACCACCGGCATCAGCGCGACGAGGTGCAGCAGCCGCTTGCCCGGCACGTCCAGCCGGGTCTGCACGAAGGCGAACAGGAAGCCGATCGCCGTGCCGCACAGGCCGACCAGCACGCCGAGGACGAGCGTGTTCCAGAGGATCCGCAGGTCGACCGGCGAGGTGAAGAACCGGGCATAGCGCGGCCACGCCTCGGCCGACAGCGCCGAGGCGAGCACCGTGCCGAGCGGGAAGACGCTGCCGGCGAGGACGAGGACGACGCAGGCGGCGATCGCCAGCGCGACGCTGGTCTCGCGGCGCCGCCTGCGCCGCGCCCGCGCGTGCGGGGGGCCGGCGGGTGCGCTCATCTGGGGGCCTTCGCGATCTCGGCGTCGAAGCGCCGGGTCAGGTCGAGCTTGCGGGCGCCCGCGGCGGTGCTGTCGTAGTCGATGAGCTTCAGCGCGGCCAGGTCGGCGGTCTTGTCCGACCGCTTCGCGGCCGGGTTGGTCGGCGCCTGGTACGAGTGGACGGTCGGCCCGATCTCCTGCGCCCCCGGCGTCAGCGCCCAGTCGACGTACTTCTTCGCGCCGGCCACGTTGTGCGCTCCCTTGAGCAGCGCCACGCCGCCCACCTCGTAGCCCGTCCCCTCGGCCGGGAACGTGACCTGCAGGTCGGTGAAGCCCTGCTCCCGCGTGGCCACGCAGTCGTGGGAGAACACGACGCCCACGCCGACCTCGCCCCTGGCGGCCTGCTGCGCGGGCGCCGCGCCGGACTTGCTGTACTGCAGCACGTTCGGGTGCAGCCGCCTCATGTACGCCAGCGCCCCGTCGTCGGCCCCCCCGTGCAGCTCCACCTGCGTCCACAGCGCCGTGTACGCGGTGCCGGACGTGGAGGGGTGCGCGATGCCGACGTTCTGCCTGAACGCCGGGTCCAGCAGGTCCTCCCACGACGTGGGCGCCCGCACGTGCTTCTCGGCGAGGACCGCGGTGTTGTCGCAGAAGCCGAGCACGCCCACGTACACGCCGGTCCAGGTGCCGTCGGGGTCCTTGTACCGGTCGGGGATGGCGGCCGCGTTCGGCGAGACGTAGTCCTGCAGGAGGCCGTCGCCGGCCGCCGCGGCGTACCCGTCGGCCGGGCCGCCGTGCCAGACGTCGAACTCCGGATCGGCCCGCCCCGCCTTGATCCGGGCGAGGGCCTCACCGCTGGACAGGCGGACGAACTCCGCCGGGATCCCCGTCTCGGAGGTGAAGACGGAGGTCATCGCCGCGCACCACTCCTCGGTGGCGCCGCACGCGACCACCACCTTCCCGGCGTCGGCGCTCGCCGCTCCGGGGGCGCGCGTGCACCCGCAGCAGGCGAGCACGAGGGCGGCGCCGATCGACAGGACCGGACGTGAGCGGGCAAGAGGTGAAGCCATCGTCGACCTCCTGGGGCGGCTGAAGGGTTGCCATGCCGCAAAGCTAGGCCGCGGGGCGGGCCCCGCCGGTGACAGCGCGGTGAGCGTTGGTGACGGCGCCGTCACCTACCGATCGGGCTGGTCGGGCATCATGTAGCCGGCGCCGCGCACCGTCTGCACGTACGAGGCGGCGTCGAGCGCCTCCAGCGCCGACCGCAGCCGGTAGACGGTGGATTTGACCACGTCCCGCCCGCCGGTCAGGTTGGTGGTGCCCCACACCTCCCGCAGCAGGTCCTGCCACGACTGCGGGGTGCCCCGCCGCGCGGCGAGATGGGCGAGCAGCCTGCACTCGGTGTCCGTCAGGGTCAGCCGCCGCCCGCCGATCGTGACGGTGTGCCGGGCGGCGTCGATGACCAGGTCGCCGACCCGCAGCAGCGCGGGGCCGGTGTAGCGGCGCAGCACGGCCCGCGCCCGCAGGACGAGCTCCCTCGGGTGGAACGGCTTGGTCACGTAGTCGTCCGCGCCCCGCTCCAGCCCGGCGATGACCTCCTCGGGCCGGGAGAGCGCGGTGACCAGCACGATCGCGACATTGGGGTACTTGGCCTTGATCAGCTCGCAGAGGGAGAGCCCGTCGAGCGCCGGCATGAGCACGTCGAGCACGACCAGGTCCACGTGGTGGGTACGGAGCAGGTGCATGGCGGTCGCGCCCTCGTGCGCCTCGATCACGTGGAAGCCCTGCGTCGTGAGCGCGAAGGCGATGATCGCGGTCATCTGGGGTTCGTCGTCGACGACGAGTGCGGTGGACATGGAGGCTCTCCCTAGCCCGGCAGCGTGAACAGGAAGGTGGTGCCGTGCATCGACGTGGTGTCCACCATGATGGATCCGCCGTGCAGCTCGATGATCGTCTTGGTGATGACCAGGCCGAGCCCGGTGCCGTCGGCCAGCGGGCGGCCGGTCACGAACCGCTGGAACAGGCGCCGCCGCTGCTCCCGGGTCATTCCCGCGCCGTCGTCCGTGACGTACACCGCGATCCCCGTGTCGATGACGGCCACCCGCACGTCGATGCCGCCGCCCACGGTGGTGAACCGGCCGGCGTTGGACAGCAGGTTGGTCAGGGCCTGCACGATCAGCATGGGGTCGGCCTGGATACGCGGCGTGACCTGCGGGGTGTCAAGAGTGATGTGCTGCTTGCGCTCGGCGCACAGGGCGCGCATGGCGATGACCACGTCGCGCGCCACGACCGAGACGTCCACCTGCTCCAGCCGCGGCGTGAACAGCCCCGCCTCGATCTTGGCCTGGGTGAGCAGGCTCTCGCACAACGCGATGACCTGCGCGCACTGCTGGTCCACGATGGTGATGAAGCGCTGCTGATCCGGGGTCAGCGGCCCGGGGCTGCCCTCTCCCAGCAGGTCCGCCGCTCCCTTGATCATGCTGAGCGGCGTACGCAGCTCGTGGCTGAGCGCCGTCACCTGCTCGGCCCGCCGCTCTACCAGCTCGCCCAGCCTGGCCAGCTCGGCCTGCTGGGCCACGGCCGCCCGCCGCATGGCGGCCACCGCCAGCCCGGCGCCGCCGAGCAGCCCGGCGAACGCCGCCGGCGCCGGCCACGTCCCGGTCAGCACCGCCGCCACCGCGCCCGCGACCCCGATCACGCCGGTCAGCAGGGGTAATCGCGGCGACCTGGCGATGCCGGACAACTCCTTCCATCCCATCCACGCCTCCCTCGCCGAAACGTGCGGCATCGTGAAAAGGATGACGTACCGGTACGCATGGCGGAAGCGGTGATCCGACGGGGTGTCAGGAATGCCCCGCCGGGCCTGACACACTGGGAGATATGGGACCAAAAACTGGCAGTGAGCTGGGGAACTTCCTGCGGGCCCACCGTGCGCGGGTCACCCCCGCCGAGGCCGGTCTCACGGCCGGTCCCGGCCTGCGGCGCACGCCCGGGCTGCGCCGGGAGGAGCTGGCCACCCTGGCCGGGGTCAGCATCGACTACTACACGCGCCTGGAGCGCGGCAAGGAGACCCGGCCCAGCCCGTCCGTGGTCGACGCGCTCGCCCGCGCCCTCCTGCTGGACGAGCGCGAGCACGAGCACCTGCGGGACCTCGCCGCGTGCGCCGCCCGCCCCGCGCCCGAACCGTCGTCCCCGCCCAGCCGGTCGGTGCCGTCCGGGATCAAGCTGCTGCTGGAGAGCCTGCGGCCCAACCCCGCGCACGTGGTCAGCCGCACCATGGACGTGCTCGCCTGCAACCCGAGCGGGATGCGGCTGTTCGCCGGGATGGAGAAGTGGCCGATCACGCAGCGCAACGTGGTCCGCTACGTCTTCCTCCACCCCGACGCCCCGGACCTGTACGACGACTGGGACGAGCAGATCCGGGCCTGCGTCGGCCGCCTGCGCGCGCTGGCCGGCACCGAGCCGGACGCCCCCGACCTGGCCGAACTGGTGGACGAACTGCTGTCCAAGAGCCCGGAGTTCGCCCGCCTGTGGGAGCGTTACGACGTGCGGGCGCACACCCAGGGCCGCAAGACCTTCCACCACCCGGACGTCGGCGATCTCACCCTCGGCTACCAGTCCATGCAGCTGGAGGGCACCCCCGGCCACCGCCTGGTCGCCTACTACGCCGAGCCCGGCACGCCCGAGTACGACGCCATGGTCCTGCTCGACCTGGCCGCCTCCGAGCACGCCTCGAAGCCCGCCGCGGACCACCGCCACCCGTGACCCACGGATTATGAGAACCGGGCCCCGAGCCGGGTCGTGACCCGGCGGAGCTTCCTGGGCACGCCGGCCGGGTACGGCTCGCGGGTGTGCAGCAGGGTCTGGTTGTCGGCGATCACGACGTCGCCGGCCTGCCAGCGGTGGGCGTACATGTGCCGGGGGTCGTAGAGCGCCCGGCGGATCCCCTCGATGATCCGCGTGGCGTCGTGGCCCGCCGGCGGGCGCGGCAGCGTGGTGGTGGTCGGGTTGATGATGACGACGTCCTCGGGAACGGGCTCGGAGAACCTCAGGGTCGGATGGCCGAGACGCGGATGGGGCACGACGAGCGGCACCTCGCGCGTCACCACTTCGCCGCCGGCGGTGGGCCGTTCGTAGCGGAACGTCAGGCCCTCCCACAATGCCCGCGTCTCCGGGTCGGCGTCGGCCAGGACCAGCGTCGTGTCGCAGAACAGCGTCGCCCCGCCCACGACCGGGTCGGTGGCCCGCAGGCACTGGAAGATCTGCAGGTCGGGCGCGCTCCCGGCGTTCATGTAGAGGCCGTCCCAGTGGATCGGCATGAACCCCGTCTCGAAGAGGTGGTCCTCCGGCTCGGCGTGCGCCTCCACGTAGAACGTCCGGCTGCCGTTCCACGCCACCGGCTCGCCCAGCCCACCGGCGAACTCCTCGAACTCCTCGTCGGTCGCGGCCCCCGTGAAGCCCCGCAGGACGACCAGGTGATGCTCGGCGACCAGGTCCAGGAGCCGCTCCGGCGGCAGCCCGGCGAGCCGGGCGTCCCCGCCGCCCAGCAGCCGCGCGCCGAACGGCTCCTGCCGCCGGACGTCGATGGTCGGATCGGACGGGGGTGGGACGGACATCGACGCGCCTGCCTTCGGTGGTCTCCGGTAGTACGTTCGCCGGATCGATACCCCCGCACGCGGCCGCTCATTTACGGAGAGTGATATAGCGTTACGTTCGGCAATCTTTCGTGGTCGGTGAGGAGTGCGATGAGTTCCGCGCCCGAGGTCGTCCCGCCGTCGGCCGTGGTGGTCTTCTCCGGCGGGCTGGACTCCACGGTGCTGGCCGCCCACTACCGCGCGACCCACCGCCTGCTGCTGATCTCCTTCGACTACGGCCAGCGCAACGGCCCGCGGGAGCTGGCGGCCGCCCGGGAGGTGGCGGCCCACCTGGAGGCCGAGCACCACACGATCACGATCACCGGTCTCGGCCCCCTGCTGACCGGCTGCTCGCTCACCGACCGCGCCCAGGACGTGCCGACCCTCGTGCCCACCGGCGCCGCCCTGCGCTCCATCACCATCCCCAACCGCAACGCCTTCATCGCCGACATGGCCGTGGCCGTCGCGATGGCCCGCCGCGCCGACGTGGTGGCGCTCGGCATCCACCGCACCCCGGAGGGCCATCCGATGCCCGACGGCAGGCCCGACTTCTTCGACGCCTACCGCGAGATGATCCGCCTCGGCGGCCGCGGGTTCCACCTTCCCCGTGTCGAGACGCCTTTCCTCGGCATGCTCAAGGAGGACGTCGTCGCCTACGGCCTGCGCCTGGACGCGCCGATGGGCAGGAGCTGGACCTGCTACCTCGACGGCCCGGTCCACTGCGGCGTGTGCCTGGCGTGCGTGTCACGCAGGGACGCCTTCTCGCTGAGCGGAGCGCCCGACCCGACCGTCTACGAAGGTGAGGCCAGTGATGACGCATCAGATCTGCGTACGGCATAACTTCGAGACCGCGCACCGGCTCCCGCACCTGGCGGGCAAGTGCGTGAACCTGCACGGCCACTCCTGGTGGGCCGAGGTCACGGTGCGGGCGGCCTGCTTGAGCGAAGAGCAGACCGTGGTGGAGTTCGGCGCGTTCAAGAAGGCTCTGCGGGCTTTCGTCGACGAGCACCTCGATCATGGCGCCATGCTGGGGATCGATGACCCGCTGGCCTCGCTCCTGGTGGCCCATGGCAGCAAGGTCTACCTGTTCGGTGAGCACCCGTACGCCAGGGATCTGCCGTATCCCACGGTCGAGGCGGTGGCGGTGATGCTCGGCAGGGCCGCGCAGAGCCTGCTGGCCGGCCTGCCGCACGCCGCGGGCGCCGCCGTGGCCAGGGTGAAGGTGACCGAGACGCACGTCAACGCCGCGGAGTTCCGGCCGCAGGCCGGCGCGACGCCCGCCACCCGGTCGCCGGCCGCCGACACGGTCAGCGGTGCGTGAACGCGGCCGTCGCCCGATGCGCCGCCCTCGGCCCGCCACCACCGCCCCCGGCCCGCCGTCGCCTCCTCGGTCCGCCACCACCGCCTCCCTCGGCCCGCCGCCACAGCCCTCGGCCCGTCGCCGCCACCGCCGTCCTCGTCCGGGCGGCCACGGCTGAGCCCCGGCGTGGCCCACCGGCACTGCCCCTTCGACCGGGTCCACCACGATGCGCACCTCCCTCTCCGTGACACGGCGCCGGGTGCGTGGGCCTGCGCGCTTGGGCGAAGGTCGCCGGGTCCGGCCTGGTCATCGTGGGCCGGAGCCGGGTGGCGGCTTGTCGTCGAGGGGTGCCCCCGTCGGTCGGGGCGGCGGGGCCGGGGGGTGGTCGTGTGGGTGGAGCCGTGGTGTTGAAGTTGACGACGACTAGGAGGGTGTGCGATCCTAAGGCGGGAGAGAGGTTGACATCAACATTAAATGTTGCCATCCATGTCCCTCTCGGTTTATGCTGCCATTCCGCGCTGCCTTTCGACGCCTCATGTCCCGGTGACTGCCGGGCGCTCGGCATGCGCGCATTCAGTCCCGCCGTCAGCTCCCGGAAGGACATCTGTTGGCAGCCTCGCGCAACGCCTCCGCCGTACCCGCTGGTCCCCGTCGCGTGTCTTTCGCGCGCATCCAGGAGCCCCTCGAAGTTCCTGACCTTCTCGCTCTGCAGACCGAGTCGTTCGACTGGCTGCTCGGGAACGAGAGGTGGAAGGCCCGGGTAGAGGCGGCTCGCCAGGCCGGGCGCAAGGACGTCCCGGCTCAGTCGGGCCTCGAAGAGATCTTCGAAGAGATCAGTCCGATCGAGGACTTCTCGGGGACCATGTCCTTGTCGTTCCGCGACCACCGATTCGAGCCGCCGAAGTACTCCGTGGATGAGTGCAAAGACAAGGACATGACCTTCTCCGCCCCGATGTTCGTGACGGCGGAGTTCATCAATAACACCACCGGTGAGATCAAGAGCCAGACGGTGTTCATGGGCGATTTCCCGCTCATGACGCCGAAGGGCACATTCATCATCAACGGCACCGAGCGTGTCGTGGTCTCGCAGCTGGTGCGTTCGCCCGGTGTCTACTTCGAACGCAATGTGGACAAGACGTCCGACAAGGACCTGTTCGGCTGCAGGGTCATCCCGTCGCGGGGTGCCTGGCTGGAGTTCGAGATCGACAAGCGCGACAGCGTCGGTGTTCGCATCGACCGTAAGCGCAAGCAGGCCGTCACGGTGCTGCTCAAGGCGCTGGGCTGGACCAGCGAGCAGATCCTCGAGAAGTTCGGCCAGTACGAGTCGATGCGGGCCACCCTGGAGAAGGACCACACGGCCGGCCAGGATGACGCGCTGCTGGACATCTACCGCAAGCTGCGGCCGGGTGAGCCGCCGACCAAGGAGTCGGCGCAGACCCTGTTGCAGAACCTCTATTTCAACCCCAAGCGCTACGACCTGGCCAAGGTCGGTCGCTACAAGGTCAACAAGAAGCTCGGCTCGGACACCGACATCAACGTCACCGTCCTGACCGAGGAAGACATCGTGGCGATGGTCGAATACCTGGTGCGGCTGCACGCCGGTGCGGAGCCGGCGGACCGGCCGCTGGAGACCGACGACATCGACCACTTCGGCAACCGGCGGATCCGTAACGTCGGCGAGCTCATCCAGAACCAGGTCCGCCTGGGCCTGGCCCGCATGGAGCGCGTCGTTCGCGAGCGCATGACCACGCAGGACGTCGAGGCGATCACGCCGCAGACCCTGATCAACATCCGCCCGGTCGTGGCGTCCATGAAGGAGTTCTTCGGCACCTCGCAGCTGTCGCAGTTCATGGACCAGACCAACCCCCTGTCCGGCCTGACGCACAAGCGGCGGCTGAACGCCCTGGGCCCCGGTGGTCTGTCCCGTGAGCGGGCCGGCTTCGAGGTCCGCGACGTGCACCCGTCCCACTACGGCCGGATGTGCCCGATCGAGACCCCTGAAGGCCCCAACATCGGCCTCATCGGCTACCTCGCCTGTTTCGGCCGGCTCAACGCCTTCGGCTTCATCGAGACTCCCTACCGCAAGGTCGTCGACGGCAAGGTCACCGAGCAGATCGACTACCTCACGGCCGACGAGGAAGACCGCTACGTCAAGGCGCAGGCCAACACGGTGCTCCACCCCGACGGCTCGTTCGCCGAGTCCCGCGTCCTGGTCCGCACCAAGGGCGGTGAGACCGAGCTCATGCGGGCCGAGGAGGTCGACTACATCGACGTGTCGCCGCGCCAGATGGTGTCGGTGGCCACGGCCATGATCCCCTTCCTGGAGCACGACGACGCCAACCGGGCGCTCATGGGCGCGAACATGATGCGCCAGTCGGTGCCGCTGCTGAAGAGCGAGGCGCCGCTGGTCGGAACCGGCATGGAATACCGTGCCGCCACTGACGCCGGTGACGTCATCAGCGCCGGGAAGGCCGGCGTGGTCGAGGAGGTCTCCGCCGACTACATCACGATCTCGAACGACGACGGCACCAGCACGACACATCGGCTGGCGACCTTCGACCGCTCCAACCAGGGCACGAGCTTCAACCAGAAGCCCATCGTCGCCGAGGGCGACCGGGTGGAGGTCAACCAGGTCATCGCCGACGGCCCCTGCACCGACAAGGGCGAGATGGCGCTGGGCAAGAACCTCCTGGTGGCGTTCATGCCGTGGGAGGGCCACAACTACGAAGACGCGATCATCATCTCGCAACGGCTGGTGCAGGACGACGTGCTCTCCTCGATCCACATCGAGGAGCACGAGGTCGACGCCCGCGACACCAAGCTGGGCCCCGAGGAGATCACCCGGGACATCCCGAACGTCTCCGAGGAGGTCCTGGCCGACCTCGACGAGCGCGGCGTCATCCGCATCGGCGCCGAGGTCACGCAGGGCGACATCCTCGTCGGCAAGGTCACCCCGAAGGGTGAGACCGAGCTGACGCCGGAGGAGCGGCTGCTGCGCGCGATCTTCGGTGAGAAGGCCCGCGAAGTCCGTGACACCTCGCTGAAGGTGCCGCACGGCGAGCAGGGCAAGATCATCGGCGTCCGCGTGTTCTCCCGCGAGGAGGGCGACGAGCTGCCTCCGGGTGTGAACGAGCTGGTCCGCGTCTACGTGGCCCAGAAGCGCAAGATCACCGACGGCGACAAGCTGGCCGGTCGGCACGGCAACAAGGGCGTCATCTCCAAGATCCTGCCCGTCGAGGACATGCCGTTCCTGGAGGACGGCACGCCGGTCGACATCATCCTCAACCCGCTGGGCGTGCCCGGCCGGATGAACGTCGGCCAGGTGCTGGAGACCCACCTCGGGTGGATCGCCGCCCGCGGCTGGGACATCTCCGGCATCGCCGAGGCCTGGGCCGAGCGGCTGCGTGACAAGGGCTTCGAGAAGGTGGCCCCGCGCACCAACATGGCCACGCCGGTCTTCGACGGCGCCCACGAGGAGGAGATCGTCGGCCTCCTCGACAACACCGTCCCCAACCGCGACGGTGACCGGATGGTGCAGCGCAGCGGCAAGGCGCAGCTGTTCGACGGTCGCAGTGGCGAGCCGTTCCCCTACCCCATCGCGGTCGGCTACATCTACATCCTGAAACTGCTGCACCTGGTCGACGACAAGATCCACGCGCGTTCGACGGGTCCGTACTCGATGATCACCCAGCAGCCGCTGGGTGGTAAGGCGCAGTTCGGTGGCCAGCGATTCGGTGAGATGGAGGTGTGGGCGCTGGAGGCGTACGGCGCCGCCTTCGCGCTCCAGGAGCAGCTGACCATCAAGTCCGACGACGTTCTCGGCCGGGTGAAGGTCTACGAGGCCATCGTCAAGGGCGAGAACATTCCCGAGCCGGGCATTCCGGAGTCCTTCAAGGTCCTCATCAAGGAAATGCAGTCGCTGTGCCTCAACGTCGAGGTGCTCTCCAGCGACGGCACGTCCATCGAGATGCGCGACACGGACGAGGACGTCTTCCGCGCGGCGGAAGAGCTCGGCATCGACCTGTCCCGGCGTGAGCCGAGCAGCGTCGAGGAGATCTGAGCCCGCCCCCAGCGAGATCCGGCGCCTCCGGAGGGAGGCGCCGGACGGCTCAGGTCGCGTCCGGCGCTGGGAGCGCCTGCTCGGCCCAGATGCACTTGCCGTCGGCGGTGAAGCGGGTTCCCCAGCGTTGCGAGAGGGCCGCGACGAGCTGGAGGCCGCGCCCGCCCTCGTCGGTCTCGCTGGCGCGGCGGATCCTCGGGGTGGTCTGGCTGCCGTCGGCGACCTCGCAGATGAGCGTACGGCTGCGCAGCAACCGCAGCCGGAGCGGGCCCCTGGCGTGCCGGATGACGTTGCCGACCAGCTCGCTGGCCACGAGTTCGGTGGTCATGACGAGGTCGTCCAGATGCCAGCGGGCAAGCTGGTCGCGTACGTGCTCGCGGGCCTCGCCTGCCGCGATCGGGTTGTCGGGAAGGGCCCAGGAGGCGACGTCCTCGGCCGGGAGCCGGTGGGTGCGGGCGATGAGCAGGGCGGCGTCGTCGGGGATCTGCTTGCGGGTCGGCAGCATGGCCTCGATGACGGACTCGCAGAGCCGGTCGAGGTCGCTGTCCGAGAGGCCGCCGCGCAGGCCGGTCAGGAGCCGGGTGAGCTCGGCCAGGCCGCTCTCGATGTCGCGGCTGGAGGACTCGATCAGCCCGTCGGTGTAGAACACGAGCAGGCTGTCCTCCGGCACGCGCAGCTCGTGCGTGCTGAGGGGCGGCGCGACGGCGCCGAGGGGCGGATCGGGCGTCACGTCGAGGACGCGGACCGTGCCGTCGGGGTGGACCAGAGCGGGCGGCGGATGACCGGCGCTGACCAGGGAGCATTCGCCGCTCGTCGGGTCGTACACCGCGTACAGGCAGGTGACGTAGAAGTCGTCGCCGAGGTCGCTGACGAGGTCGTTGAGGTGGGCGAGCAGCTCTCCCGGCGGCAGTTCGAGGTCCGCGAGCGTGCGTACGGCGGTGCGCAGGCGCCCCATGGTGACGGCCTCGGTCAGGCCGTGGCCCATGACGTCGCCGATGACGAGGGCGACCCGGTCCGCGGACAGCGGGATGATGTCGTACCAGTCGCCGCCGACCGCCACGGTGCCGCCGGGCAGATAGCGGGCCGCGGCGGTGAGGCCGGGCAGGGACGGCAGGGCCCGGGGGAGCAGGTGGCGCTGCAGCTCCTGGGCGCGGGTGTGCTCCAGGTCGTACATGCGGGCCCGGGCCAGGGCCTGGGCGATCAGCCCGCTGAGCGCGGTGAGCAGGGTGCGCTCCTCGCTGGTGAACTGGTGGGGCCGGTCGAAGGAGATCACGCAGTAGCCCATCGGCTGGTCGGGCACGCGCAGCGGGAGGATGGCCCAGCTGTCCATGCGCGAACCGGCCCTACGGTCGCCGCCGCCGGCACCCGGTGGCCGCTGCTCGGCCGTCGACGTGATGAAGATCGGCACGTGGGACCGGAGCACGTCCGCGTAGGCGGAGGGGACGAGGGCCGCGCGGTTCTGGAACTCGCCGAGGAGGTCGGTGGGGGCGCCGATCGACTCGACCAGATGGAGGTGATCGCCCTCCCGGGTCAGGACCGCCAGCCCCGCGGCCCCGAACGGCGGCAGCACCTGCTCGGCGATGACCTGCATGACGTCGCGGAGCGTCACCGCGTCGCCGAGGGTGCGGGTCAGCTCCTGGATCCGCGCGGCCCGCTCGGCGGAGGCCTGCTCGGCGGCCTCGCGCTGCTCGTCCTGGATCCGCTTGTCGGTGACGTCGGCGAGGTAGAGCGTCAGCCCGTCCGGCACCGGCACCAGGCGTACGTGGTACCACCGGTCGTCGGTCGGCCAGCGCATGTCGAAGCTGGCGGGCACGCGTTCGGCGGCGGCCTGGCGGCACATCGCCTGCAGCTCCGGCGTGTGGGCCGAGGTCAGCTCCCACAGCACCCGGCCGTTCAGGTCGCTGGACCCGAGGAGCCGCTCGGCGACGAGGTTGACGAACATGATCCGCCCGTCGCGGTCCACGGCGAGGAAGGCGTCGCTCATGTCGCGCAGCGCGCGGCCGGCCGACTCGCGGGCCACGCGGCTCTCGGTGGTGTCCCAGACCGTCCCGACCATGCGGACCGGCTCGCCCTGCTCGTCCAGCACCAGGCGGCCCCGGGCGTGCATCCAGCCCGTGGTCCCGTCCGGGCGGCAGGCGCGGTACTCGACCTCGTAGATGGCCCGGGTGCGGATGGCCTCCTCGGTCGCGGCCATCACCCTGGGCAGGTCCTTCGGGTGGACGATGTTCGACCAGGTGTCGATGTGGTGCGGCCCGGTCGCGGGGTCGATGCCCAGCATGATCAGCGCCGGCTCGTCCCAGTAGAGCTCTCCGGTGCGGATGTTCCAGTCCCAGGACCCGATCTTGACGGCCTTCAGCGCCTTGCGCAGGCCGGAGTCGGCCGAGCGCTCCGGCCACCACGAGCCTTTCGCACCCGAGTCGGCGCCGGTCCTGGCCAGCCGCTTGGCCAGCCAACCGGCCAGCGACCCGAGGAACTCCCGCTGGTCGCCGGTCGGCTCGGCGGCTCCGTCGCAGAGCACGGACAGCACGCCGAACGGCGGGCCCGGGCCGCGCAGCGGGACGGCCGCCACCGTCACGGGCCTGGCCCCGTCCAGGTCGGAACGCGAGACGGGGTGGCAGGCGGGCGTCCCGTCACGCAGGACCCGCACGATCACGTCCCGGGTCCCGCCCCACGCCTCCTGGACCGCCGGGGGCAGCCCGGACGCGGACACCAGCCGCGGCTCCCGGCTGCCGACGGGCCCGGCCCAGTGGATCATGCCGCCGAGCGCGTGCAGGTCGGCGACCGCCTGATCAAGGGCGTACTCCAGCACCTCGATGTCGCTCAGACCGGCGCACACCGAGGTGAGCACGCGAAGGCGTTCGTCCCCCGAAGCCGCGACGGGGGACCTGTTCACCGCCATCCTCTCGCCCCCCAGCAGTCACGAGAGAAATAGGCCACCAGCCCGATGCCGGACGCTTCTTCCACAGGGTAACGAAACGGCCGCCAAGGGCTGGCAAAGCGGTCAGCGGGCCGCCGCGCCGGCGGCGGAGTACGCCTGCTGGAGGGCGGACAGGAACAGGTCGGCCGGCTGGGCGCCCGACACGCCCCAGGTGTCGTTGAGCACGAAGAACGGCACGCCGCCGGCGCCGAGCCGGCGCGCCTCGCGGACGTCCGCGGCCACCTCGCCGGCGTACGCGTCGCCGCCGACGACCCGCCGCACCTCCTCGTCGGGGAGACCGACCTCGGTGCCCAGGCGTACCAGTGTGTCGGGGTCGTCGACCGTCTCGCCCTCGATCAGGTGCGCGCGCAGCAGCCGCTCGTGCATCGGGCCGTCCAGGCCGTGCTCGGCGGCGAGCTGGCCGAGCCGGTGCGCGTCCAGGGTGTTCACCGAGACCGCCCGGTCGAAGTCGTAGGTCAGGCCCTCGGCGGCGGCCAGCTCGGCGACCTGGCCGGTCATCTGCCGTACCTGGGCCGCCGACCCGCCGATCTTCTTGGCCAGCATGTCGTACACCGGTTCGCGGACGCCCTTGGGGTGCGACGGATCGAGCTGGAAGCTGTGCCAGCGCACCTGGACCTGGTCGGCGTGCTCGAACCGGCCGATGGCCGTCTCCAGGCGGCGCTTGCCGATGTAGCACCACGGGCAGACGATGTCGGACCACACGTCGATCCGTACCTGCGCGCTCACAGGTAGCACACCCCGTCCGTGCACACCGGCGCGGCATCCGTGCCGACGGGGATCAGCGTCGGGAGCCCGGCCGGCTGAGGGTCGGACTGGTCGGTGCCGTCGACCGGCGCCGGCGTCTCGAAGGGGGAGACAGACATGGTCACTTCCTAATAGTTACTTCTTGTATGCAACCTAAGGATAGGTAACCCTAGAGGTAACCGGGAAGAAGGTACATTCATGTCAGTTACGCACACGCGTGTGCCTGGGAAGGAGGCGCTCCGGTGTCAGGCCCGTACCTGAACGTTCCCGTGCCCGTCCCCGCCGACGGAGACTGCCCCATCCGCGAGGTCCTCGACATCGTGGCCGACAAGTGGAGCGTGCTGATCGTCGTGCTGCTCGGGCAGCGGATCCACCGCTTCAGCGAGCTGCACCGCTCGATCGAGGGCATCAGCCAGCGCATGCTCACCCTCACCCTGCGCACCCTCGTACGCGACGGCCTCGTGGCCCGGACCGCCTACGCGACGGTCCCGCCACGCGTCGAGTACGAGCTGACCGAGCTCGGCCGTACCCTGCTCGACCCGCTGACCGCGCTCGACGCCTGGGCCCGCGAGCACCGCGATGACATCGTGGCCGCCCGCCGGCACCATGACGCCCCGGAGGCGGAGGCCGCCCGGGGGTGAACCCGGGGCCTCAAACCCGGCCGTACAGCTCCGCCGGGCGTACGGTGATGGCCGTCACGAGCAGGCCGTCGGCGGCGAGCCAGCGGCCGACGAAGCCGGTCAGCTCCCGCCCCAGCACCCGGGGGCCGGGGACGAGGAAGCGGGCCGTGAAGGTCCCCGTACGGGTGAGGGTGATGTGGGCCTGGTCGAAGCCCAGCCAGCGCCGCGTCAGGGGGAACCACGCCTTGTAGACCGCCTCCTTGGCGCAGAACAGCAGCCGGTCCCAGTGGACGCCGGGGCCGAGCCGGGCCAGGGCGGCGAGCTCCCGGTCGAGGGCGATGGCCGGCAGGACGCCGTCGGGGAGCGGTTCGTGGGGTTCGGCGTCGATGCCGACGGTCAGCGCGTCCAGGGAGACCGCGGCCGCCCGGTATCCGGCGCAGTGCGTGATCGCCCCGGCCACCCCCGGCGGCCAGCCGGGAGCGCCGCGCTCGCCGGGCAGGATCGGCGCCGCGGGCAGCCCGAGCCGGTCCAGGGCGCGGCGGGCGCAGTGGCGGGCCGTGGTGAACTCGCGGCGCCGCTTGTCCACCGCGCGCGCGATGACGGCCTCCTCCTCGGGGAAGAGGGTCGCGTCCGGCGGGTCCCCGAACGCCTCCTCGGCGGCCACCCACGGCGGCAGGATCTTCTCGATCATGGCACGGGCAGGATCTGGCGGAGCCGGCCGGGCGGGGTGGGGCGGGGCCGCCACTCACGCGGGTAGCCCAGGGAGACCTCCTCGAAGCGGACGCCGTCGTGCCAGGTGGTGCGGGGGATGTGGAGATGGCCGTAGACGGCCGCGCAGGCGTTGAAGCGCAGGTGCCAGTCGGCGGTGCGCTCGGTGCCGCACCAGATCGCGAACTCCGGATGCCGCAGGACCAGAGTCGGCTCCCTGACCAGCGGATAGTGGTTGACCAGCACCGTCGGGACGCCCGGCGGGAGCTCGGCCAGGCGGCGTTCGGTCTCGGTGACCCTGGCGGCGCACCAGGCGTCCCGGGAGGCGTGGGGGTCCGGGTGGAGGAGGAACTCGTCGGTGCAGACCACGTCCTTGGCGTACGCGAGGGCGAGGGCTTCTTCCTTCGTCTCGGCGTCGGGGGTGCGGAAGGTGTAGTCGTACAGGACGAACAGCGGGACGATCACGGCGGGGCCGCCGGGGCCCGTCCAGGTGGGATACGGGTCCTCCGGCGTGACCACGCCCAGGCTGCGGCAGACCTTCACCAGGTGCTGGTAGCGCTCCTCCCCGCGCAGCTGGACCGGGTCGGAGGGATGCGTCCACATCTCGTGGTTGCCCGGCACCCACACCACCTTCGCGAAGCGGCGGCTGAGCAGGGTCAGGGCCCATTCGAGGCCGGCGACCTCCTCCGACACGTCCCCGGCGACCAGCAGCCAGTCCGAGGGGTCGCCGGGGTGGAGTCCTTCGAGGATGCGCCTGTTCTCCGCGTATCCGATGTGCAGATCGCTGATGGCCAGCAGCGCGGTCATGCGCGGATCGTCTCCAGGGACTTGAGGATCGTCTCGGCCACGGCGGCGTTGTGGTCGCGGACGAAGAAGTGCCCGCCGGACAGGACGTGCAGCTCGAAGCCGCCGCTGGTGTGCGCCTCCCACGCCTGCGCCTCGGCCGGGCTCGTCAGGGGATCGGCGTCGCCGGTCAGCGCGACGATCGGGCAGCCCACCGGCGCCCCTCCCGCGAACCGGTAGGTCTCGATCGCCCGGTAGTCGGCCCGGATCGTGGCCAGCACCATCGCCCGCAGCTCGGCGTCGTCCAGCACCGCCGCCTCGCTGCCGTTCAGCGCCTTCAGGTGCGCCACCAGCTCGTGGTCGTCGAGCAGGTGCAGCATGTCGTGGCGGACCCGGCTGGGCGCGCGCCGCCCCGACACGAACAACGCCGTGGGCCCGTGGTCGCCGAGGGCCAGGGCGGTCTCGAACGCGACGAGCGCCCCCATGCTGTGCCCGAAGAACGCCCGCGGCCGGCCGTCCCCGGGGCCCAGGACGTCGGCGATGCGGCCGGCCAGCAGCCGCAGGTCGTTGACGGGCGGCTCGTGGCGGCGCTCCTGCCTGCCGGGGTACTGGACGGCGACCAGCTCTGCGGCGGGCGCCAGCGCCGCCGCCAGGGGGTGGTAGAAGCCGGCCGAGCCTCCGGCGTGCGGGAAGCAGATCACCTGCGCGTCGCTGTGCGGCGACGGATGGGAGCGGTGCAGCCAGGGATTGGTCCTCGTCACGGCGTCTCTCCTTCGGTTCGGGGACTCAGTTCGGGGACGGGGAGTCGCGGAACTCGGCGGCGACGGAACGGACATAGCGACCATAACTGGACGCGGAGAGCTCGCTGCCCAGCCGGTCGCAGGCCTCGGCGTCGATGAAGCCCATCCGGAGCGCGATCTCCTCCACGCAGGCGATGCGCACCCCCTGCCGCTGCTCCAGCACCTGGACGTACTGGCTGGCCTGGAGGATGGACTCCGGGGTCCCGGCGTCCAGCCAGGCGAACCCGCGCCCGAGGTCGACGAGCCGGGCCTTGCCGCGCGCCAGATAGGTACGGTTCACGTCGGTGATCTCCAGCTCGCCCCGGGCGGACGGCTGCAGGTTCTTGGCGATGTCCACCACGTCGTTGTCATAGAGGTACAGGCCGACGATCGCCCGGTTGGACCGGGGATTGATGGGTTTCTCCTCGATGGAGATGAGCCGGCCGTCGGCGTCGGTCTCGCCGATCCCGTAGCGTTCGGGGTCGCTCACCGGATAGCCGAACAGCACGCAGCCGTCCACGTCGGACGTGCTCTGCTGGAGGATGTCGAAGAACGAGTGGCCGTGGAAGATGTTGTCACCGAGCACGAGGGCCACCGAGTCGTCGCCGATGTGGTCGGCCCCGATGATGAAGGCGTCCGCCAGGCCGACCGGCTGGGACTGCTCCGCGTAAGTGATGTCGAGCCCCAGATGCGACCCGTCGCGCAGCAGGCGGGTCAGCTGGGGCAGGTCCGTGGGGGTCGAGATGATCAGGATGTCGGTGATGTTCGCCAGCATGAGCGCCGACAGCGGGTAATAGATCATCGGCTTGTCGTTCACCGGGAGAAGCTGCTTCGAGACGGCCAGGGTGAGCGGGTAGAGCCGGGTTCCGTGACCGCCCGCCAGAATGATGCCCTTCATGTCTGATTCCTTCGATGAAAACTCGTAAACGGAAATCAATCAGTGGGGGGTGAGTGTGATCCTGCTCGCGGCGTGCCGTTCCACCTGCGCGCGGCTGTAGAGAAGCGGGAAATACTCGCCCGACCTCCAGCGCTCCGCGAGATCCCGGTAGTGCGGGCTGCGCGGGTCGCCGGACTGGCCGGGCGCGTTCACGGCGCGGGAGTTGTCCCATCGGCCGACGTCCAGCACCATCTTGAACGAGGCCCCCGACGACTGCTGGAAGGTGGCCGGGCTGTAGGAGGACGCGTCGACCGTGTACGCCGACCCGCCCCGTGGGAAGGGACCCACGTCCGCGCCGACGGGGCTCGTGAACGCGGTGTACTGCAGCGCCCCCCACCTCCACGTGCGCGGGTCGGCGCCGAGCCGCCCGGCGACCTCGCGGTAGGCGGCTGCCAGCGACGTGTCCAGCAGCTCGTCCCGCGCCGCCTTCCCGCCGGAGCCGAACCACCGGTCCGGGTTCTCCAGCGCGTCGACCAGCAGGCGGGCGTCGACGAAGGGGATGGAGTCCGCCACCTCCGGCGGCAGCACGGCGCGGCGGAAGGCCGGCCCGAGATGGCGCGAGAACCACGGCTCGAACAGCGCCGCCTCCGGCGAGTCCGCGTCCGCGACGCCGTCGTAGGAGCGGAGCAGCCGCAGCGCCCGCGTGGTGTCCGGGTCCGTGCTCGTCAGGCCGTCGAGCAGGCGCACGATCCGCCGCGCGGGCGTGGACACCTTGTCGGCCTGCAGGCGGATGGAGTCCTCGACCGTGCCGCGCGGGCTCGCCGCGAGCACCTCGTCGATCCGCTGCCTGCGGTAGGGCGGGTCCCACTCGAACCCGATCTCGTCGGGGTGGTCCGCGGGGAGGTTGAACTCGTTCGCCGAGGAGACGAACCCCTGCCGCGGATTGTAGGAGCGCGGCAGGCGGGCGCCGTCGAGGAAGCCGTCCCACTCGTAGCGGCCGTCGCCCGGGACGGGCAGCAGGCCGTCGTAGCCGTCGCGTTTGGGGGTGAGGGCGCCGGGCACCCAGCCGATGTTGCCCGAGACGTCGGCGTACACCTGGTTCTCGGGAGGGCCGCCCCAGGTGCGCATGGCCGCCGAGAACTCCGTGAAGTCGCGGGCCCCCATGTACGTCATGCTGCCGAAGTAGGGGGACGTGCCGGGCTCCAGCCAGGTGGTGCGCACGGCGTACGCGAGGTTGCGCTGCCGGTCGATCTTGATCACCGGGCCGTGCCGGGTGAAGGGGAGCTCCACGTCCACCGGCGCCGCGCCCGCGACCGGCACCCGCTCGGCCGTCGTCCTGAAGCGCTCCCAGCCGCCGCCGTACCGGTACCTGCCCGGGTCGGCGGGGTCGAGCTCGTAGACGTAGAGGTCCTCCTGGTCGGCGCCGAAGATGGTCAGGCCGAACGCGACGGTGCCGTTGTGCCCCATCGAGATCCCGGGGAGCGCGGGCTCACCGGCCCCGATGACGTCGAGCCCGGGGGCCGACAGATGGGCCATGTAGCGCAGCGAAGGCGCGGTCAGCGACCGGTGCGGGTCGCCGGCCAGGATGGGCCGGCCCGTGGCGGTGCGGCCCGGCGAGATCGCCCAGCTGTTGCTGCCACCGTTGCTGCCACCGGGGTCCGCGGGGGAGGCGGGGGCCGGGCGTAACGCGCCGTTCTCGAAGACCACGCCCCGCGTGGCCAGCTCGTACGTCCGCAGCACGTCCATGGGCACGGAGCAGGGGTCGAGTCCCTTGGGCACGGCGGCGGCGCGCTCGGGCTCCAGCCGCCACAGCGCCGCCGAGGCCTTGGCCCCGCCCGCGCAGACGACGAGCGAGCGCAGCACCTCGCTGTAGACGTTCTTGGCGATGCCGTGGCTCCTGATCCGCACCACGTCCTCCGGCTTCCACAACGCGGGCGCGTACCCGAGCTGCCGGAACTCGGGCGGCAGCTGCTCCGGGTTCTGCCCGAGCCGGCGCACGTAAGCGTTGATGCCCTCGGTGAAGCGGGTCGCGGCCCGTTGCGCCCCGGGGCCGTAGCTCGCCCACTCCCGGTCCATGTCACCGCGGTAGAGGAACATCCGCGCGGCCTTGTCCTGCTCCACGTAGGCGGGGCCGAGGACCGAGGAGAGCTCTCCCAGGCCGCGCCGCCGCCAGAGGTCGATCTGGAACAGCCGGTCCCTGGCGGCGTTGAAGCCCTGCGCGAGGAAGAGGTCGTCGGTGTTCCGGGCGTAGATGTGCGGCACGCCCCACCGGTCCACGATCAGCTCGACCGGCTGCTTGAGGCCGGGGACCCGCAGGGTCTCCGCGTCCTGCGGGCGGGCGGCGGCGGGCAGTGTCGTCAGTGCCAGGACGAGCCCGGCGGTCAGCGCCGTTCCGGCGCGCAGGCGTCTCCGCATGGCACAGCACCTCTCGTTCAACGCGGCTCATATGCTTTGAGGGGCTTCCACCAGTCGCGGTGCTCCAGATACCAGCGCACCGTCTCCGCCAGCCCCTCGGTGAACGGGACGCGCGGCGCGTAGCCCAGCTCCTTCTGGATCTTGCTGATGTCCACGGAGTAGCGGAAGTCGTGGCCTTTGCGGTCGGCGACCGGCCGGACCATCGACCAGTGCATGCCCATGATGTCCAGCACGCGCCTGGTCAGCGTCAGGTTGCTCAGCTCGGTACCGCCGCCGATGTTGTAGACCTCCCCGGCGCGTCCCGACTCCGCGACCAGCGCGATGCCGTCGCAGTGGTCGTCCACGTGCAGCCAGTCCCGCACGTTCGCGCCGTCGCCGTAAAGAGGCACCGGCAGCCCGTCCGCCAGGTTGGTGACGAACAGCGGGATGACCTTCTCCGGGAACTGGTAGGGGCCGTAGTTGTTGGAGCAGCGGGTCACGCACACGTCCAGCCCGTGCGTCCGGTGGTAGGCCAGGGCGAGCAGGTCGGAGGACGCCTTCGACGCCGAGTACGGGGAGTTCGGGCCGAGGGGGTCGTCTTCCGAGAACGAGCCCTCCGGGGTGGAGCCGTAGACCTCGTCCGTGGAGACGTGCACGAACCTGCCGACCCCGGCCTCCAGCGCGCACTGCAGCAGCGTGTGGGTGCCGAGCACGTTGGTCCGGACGAACTCCGCCGACCCCTCGATGGAGCGGTCGACATGCGACTCGGCGGCGAAATGGACGACCAGGTCCACCTTCTCCATCGCGTCCCGCACGAGTGCCACGCCGGCGATGTCCCCGTGGACGAACCGGAGCCGGGGGTCGTCGAGCACCTCCGCCAGGTTCTCCAGGTTCCCCGCGTACGTCAGCTTGTCGAGCACCACGACCTCGGCCTCGGCCAGCGCCGGATAGTGCCCCTGGAACACCCTGTTGACGAAGTTCGACCCGATGAAACCGGCGCCACCCGTCACAAGAATGCGCATCCTCAGTCCTCTTCGTAGGCCCTGTCCGGTCCGCCCGGCGGCGACTTCCATGACAGGACGCGCGCGGCGGCATCGGCCAGTGAATTCCGGATATTTAGGGGGGACCGGCACCGGAAAAAGCTCTTCGCTCCCGTCCCGCCGTACATTTAGGGGCTGTTTAGGGGCTGACGGGACGGCACCCGGCCGTGCCTGCCGAAACCCGGTAGGGGTGGGGATAAGGGTTGGTGTGGGAGGGGTGCCCATGTAGCGTTCTTGCTGATGAGACCGGCCGAATTCAGAGCCGTCTCGGAAATTCCCGGAAGATCGGTCGCACCCGTGCCCACGGCATGTGAGAGGTGGCGAACGTGCGAGAAAAGACCTCCTTTTCGGAATCAAATCTTTTTGAGGGCGGACGACGTTGCTGACTATCAGCCCCACCGGCTCCCCTGTCGTTCAGGAGGAGCGCGAGCGCGATTTTCGTGAACCTGCCGTACGCCTGGCCCGGCTGCTGGACGCCGGCTCCGTCGTGCCGCTGCACGACAAGGACGCCAGCGGCGTGACCGCCGTGCGCGGGCGCGTCGCGGGAAGGGACGTGATCGCCTACTGCACCGACGCCCTCAACATGGGCGGCGCGATGGGCGCGGAGGGCTGCCGCTGGGTCGTGGAGGCCATCGACGCGGCCGTGCTCGAAGGCGTTCCCGTGATCGGCCTGTGGCACTCCGGCGGGGCCAGGCTGGCCGACGGCGTCGAGTCGATGGACG
This sequence comes from Nonomuraea sp. NPDC004186, assembly GCF_053603495.1. Lineage (NCBI taxonomy): Bacteria > Bacillati > Actinomycetota > Actinomycetes > Streptosporangiales > Streptosporangiaceae > Nonomuraea > Nonomuraea sp. NPDC004186. The sequence goes on from NZ_JBSGFQ010000039.1 coordinate 92,820, forward strand.
GCGTCGGAAAGGTGTTCCGCGCGATGACGCGGGCCTCCGGCCGGGTGCCCCAGATCTCGGTCGTCCTCGGACCGGCCGCCGGGGCCGCCGCCTACGGGCCCGCGCTGACGGACGTCGTGATCATGTCGTCCGCCGCGCGCATGTTCGTGACCGGCCCCGACGTCGTACGCACCGTCACGGGCGAGCAGGTCGACATGGAGTCGCTCGGCGGCCCCGGCGCCCACGGCCGCAAGTCGGGCGTGGCGCACGTGGTCGTCGAGAACGAGGCGGAGGCGTACCAGACGGCACGGCGCTTCACCGAGCTCTTCAACGGTCCGCGCTCCTTCGACCCGGACCTGGTGAAGGACGGCGACGACCTCGCGGCGCTGCTGCCGGAGAACCCGCGCCGCGCCTACGACGTGCGCCCCCTGGTCCGCGAGCTCCTCGACGACGGCGGGTTCGAGGAGCTGCAGCCGCGCTGGGCGGCCAACGTCGTCATCGGGCTCGGCCGGCTCGCCGGCGGGGCCGTCGGCGTCATCGCCAACAACCCCCTGCGCAAGGGCGGCTGCCTGGACTCGCTCAGCGCCGAGAAGGCCTCGCGGTTCGTCCGCATGTGCGACGCGTTCGGCATCCCGCTGGTCGTGCTCGTGGACGTGCCCGGTTACCTGCCCGGCGTCGGCCAGGAGTGGGACGGCGTGATCCGGCGAGGCGCCAAGCTCCTGCACGCGTTCGCCGAGGCCGTCGTGCCCAGGGTCACCCTCGTCACGCGCAAGTCGTACGGCGGCGCGTACATCGCGATGAACTCCCGCTGCCTCGGGGCGACGGCGGTCTTCGCCTGGCCCCAGGCCGAGGTCGCGGTGATGAGCGCGGAGGCCGCCGTGGGCATCCTGCACCGCAAGCGGCTGGCCGCCGCCCCCGACGAGGACCGCGAGGCGCTGCGGCTGAGCCTCGTCGAGGAGCAGATCCGTACGGCCGGCGGCGTGGGACGGGCCCTCGCGCTGGGCGTCGTGGACGAGGTGGTCGAGCCCGAGCACACCCGGCGGAGGATCGCCGAGGCCCTGGCCGCGACGCCGGCGCGGCGCGGCGACCACGGCAACATCCCCCTCTGACCGCGCCCGGTGGTACTGATGGGAAAGGCGTACTGGCAGTGGCCAAGCAATTCACGGGAATCCTGGGAACCGGTTCCTACCTGCCCAAGGAAGAGGTCGCCAACGAGGAGGTGGCGGCCAAGGCCGGCGTGACCGCGGAATGGATCCAGCGCAAGACCCAGATCTCCGCCCGCCGCCATGCCGCTCCCGACGAGGCCACCTCCGACCTCGCCGTCCGGGCCGCCAGGAACGCGCTGAGCCAGGCCGGCGTCGACATCGGCCGGATCGGCTACATCATCGTGTCCACCTCGACCGGCGACTCGCCCCAGCCGCCGACCTCGTACCTGGTCCAGGACGCGCTCGGCGGGCGCGGCGCCGCCTGCTTCGACATCAACGTCGTCTGCAGCGGTTTCGTGTACGCGCTGGCGCTGGCCGACAGCCTCGTCGCGCTCCGCCCCGACACCTACGCGCTGGTGGTGGCCGCGGACGTGTACTCGCGCATCCTCGACGCCACCGACCGCCGTACGGCCGTGCTCTTCGGGGACGGCGCCGGCGCGGCCGTCGTCGGCCCGGTGCCGGAACGCTCCGGGATCATCGGCTTCGACCTGACCAGCGACGGCGGGGCCAGCCAGCTCATCAGGGTCGACGCCGGAGGCAGCAGGCTTCCCGCCTCCCACGAGACGGTCGAGGCCGGCGACCACTACTTCCGCATGGACGGCCGCGGGGTCAGGAACTACGTGATGGAGCACGTGCCGCCCATCCTGGAGGGCCTGGTGAGCCGCGCCGGGTTCCGGCCGCAGGAGGTCGACGTCTTCGTGCCGCACCAGGCGAACGGGGTCATGGTCACCGAACTGGTCGAACGCGTCGGCCTCACCGGCGCGCGCACCGCCCGGACGCTGGAGCGGTACGGAAACGTGGGCAGCGCCTCGGTCCCCGTGGCGCTCGACGAGGCGAACCGGTCGGGCCTCATCAAGGACGGCGATCTCGTCCTGCTCGCCGGGTTCGGCGGCGGCATGTCCATCGGGGCGTGCCTTCTTCACTGGTCGGCGCCGACGGTGCCGGTGTCACAGGAGGCGTGATGAGCGAGATGCGCAAGGTCGGCATCGTCGGGTGCGGCGTCATGGGCTCGGGCATCGCGGAGGCGTGCGCCCGCGCCGGGCTCGACGTGATCGTCGCCGTGTCCACGGAGGCGTCCCTCGCGCCCGCGCGGCGGCGCGTGACCGCGTGGCTCGACCGGGGCCTGCGCAGGGCCACGATCACCGAGGCCGAGCGGGACACGGCGCTGGCCCGCGTCTCCTTCGTCACGGACCTCGCCGAGCTCGGCGACCGGCAGATCGTCTTCGAGGCCGTCCCCGAGAGCGAGTCGATCAAACTCGACGTACTGGGGGCGCTGGACAAGATCCTGGACGACCCGGACGCGATCCTCGCGTCGAACACCTCCTCCATCCCGATCATCCGGCTGGCGCGGGCCACCAGCCGGCCCGCCCAGGTGATCGGGGTGCACTTCTTCAACCCGATGCCCGCGCTCCCGCTGGTGGAGCTCATCGGGTCGCTGCTGACGGCGGACGAGACGTACGCGCGGGCGGAGTCGTTCGTCGCCGGGACGCTCGGCAAACAGGTGATCAGGTCGCAGGACCGCGCCGGTTTCGTGGTCAACGCGCTGCTCATCCCGTTCCTGCTGTCGGCCGTGCGGATGGTGGAGAGCGGGTTCGCCCGCGCCGACGTCGTCGACCAGGGCATGGTGCTGGGCTGCTCCCACCCGATGGGCCCGCTGAAGCTGGCCGACCTGATCGGCCTGGACACGGTGGCCTCGATCGCGGAGGCCCTCTACGAGGAGTTCAAGGAGCCGCTCTACACGCCCCCGCCGCTCCTGCTGCGCATGGTCGAGGGCGGCCTCCTGGGAAAGAAGACCGGCCGCGGATTCTACGAATACGCGTAGCGGCCGGCGGACACCACAGAAAGGTTTTCGGACATGCAGATCCGCCAGCTCAGGGTGGACGGCGCGTTCTTGATCCAGCCCAAGGTCTTCCACGACGACAGGGGCCTGTTCCTCGAGGCCTTCAGCCAGCCGGAGTTCCGGAAGGCGGTCGGCCACGAGCTCTCGGTCGCCCAGGTCAACTGCTCGGTGTCGCGGCGCGGGACCATCCGCGGCCTGCACGCCACCGCGCTGCCGGGCCAGGCCCGCTACATGACCTGCCCGCAGGGCGCCATCATCGACATCCTGGTCGACATCAGGGTCGGCTCGCCCACCTACGGCGAGCACGTCGCGGTCGAGCTGAGCGCGGAGAACCGCAACGCCCTCTACCTGGCCGAAGGGCTCGCCCACGGGTTCGCGCCGCTGACGGACCAGGCCACGGTGGTGTACCTGTGCTCCAGCACGTGGTCCCCCGGCACGTCGATCCAGATCGACCCCCTGGACCCGGAGCTGGCCCTGCCCTGGCCGGCCAAGCGCGACCTGCTGTCGGAGAAGGACCTCGCCGCCCCGTCCCTGCGCGAGGCCGAGAAGCTCGGGCTGCTGCCGGACTACTCCGCCTGCCGCGCCCGCTACGCCGAACTCGAGGACCCCGCCCTCGTCGGCTGACGACGGGCGAGACAGGCAAGGAGCACAGCCAATGATCCCGTTGTTCAAGGTGCCGATGTCCGACGAGGCGCCGGCCGCCGTCGCCGAGGTGGTCGGCAGCGGCCAGATCGGCCAGGGAGCCAAGGTCGTCGAGTTCGAGGCGGCGCTCGCCGCCAGGATCGGCAACCCCAGGGTGGCCACCGTCAACAGCGCCACCGCCGGGCTCCAGCTCGCGCTGCGCCTGGTCGCCGGCGACGACGACGGCCAGGGCGAGGTGCTGTCCACGCCGCTGACCATGGAGGCCACCAACTGGGCGATCCTGGCCAACCGGCTGCGGATCAAGTGGGTGGACGTCGACCCGGCCACCCTCAACGTCGACCTCGACGACCTGGCCAGGAAGATCACCCCCAGGACCCGCGCCATCATGGTCGTGCACTTCGCCGGATACCCGGTGGACCTCGACCGGCTGGCCGAGATCCTCGACGACGCCGAGGCCGCGTTCGGCTCCCGGATCACCGTGATCGAGGACTGCGCGCACGCCTGGGGCGCCACCTACCGAGGCGCGCCGATCGGCACCCACGGCAACATCTCCGTCTTCAGCTTCCAGGCCATCAAGCACCTCACCACCGGCGACGGCGGCGCGCTCGCGCTGCCCACCGACGAGCTGCACGAGCGGACCAGGCTGCTGCGCTGGTTCGGCATCGACCGCAGCGCGGACCGGCTGCGCAACCCGCCCGACGTGCCCGAGTGGGGCTACAAGTTCCACATGACCGACATCAACGCCTCGATCGGGCTGGCCAACCTGGCCAAGGCGGACGAGGTGGTGGCCAGGCACCGTGACAACGCCGCCTTCTACGACCGGGAGCTGGCCGGCGTCCCGGGGTTGGAGCTGACCGAACGCTCCGGCGACCGCCAGTCCTCCTTCTGGATCTACCCGATGAAGGTGGACGACCGGGACGGGTTCCTCAAGCGCATGGACGCGGCCGGGATCATGGCCAGCAACGTGCACGAGCGCAACGACCTGCACACCTGCGTGCGCGAGTACGCCGCCCTGCTTCCCGGTCTGGAGCGGGTCGCCAAGCGCGTGGTGTGCGTACCGGTGGGCTGGTGGGTGACCGACGAGCAGCGCCGCCACATCGTGGACACCATCAAGGAGGGCTGGTGACCTCCGCCACCTCACCCCGGACCGCGATCGTCTTCCCCGGGATGGGCCCCGTCCAGTTCGCCGACGTCGCCGAGTTCATGCGGGGCGATCCCGCGGCGCGGCGGCTGATCGCCGCCGCCGACGACGTCCTCGGCTACTCGCTGGTGGACCGCTTCCAGGAGTCCAGGAACGACTACAGCGAGGCCGCCCAGGTGGCGTTCATGGTGAACTGCGTGGCCCTCGCGGACTGGGCCGAGCGGACCCTGGGCGTGGAGCCGGTCGTGTGCGTCGGCCCGAGCTTCGGCGGCAAGGCGGCCGCGGCGTACTCGGGCGCCATGTCCTTCGAGGACGCCGTACGGATGACGGCCGGGCTGGCCCGCTGCACCGACGACTACTTCGCCCACGAGCACCGGGACATCGTCACCCACTCCTTCGTGCGCACCCCGGAGCCCGGGCTGCGGGAAGTGCTGGCCGAGCTGGACCAGCGCGGCGAGTGGTACGACCTCTCCTGCTACATCGACCACGACTTCTACATGCTCTCCCTGGCGGAGCGGCAGGTGGAGTGGCTGCAGCGGCGGGTACGCGCCCTCGGCGGGCTCCCGCTGTACACGATGCGCCCCCCGATGCACTCGGCGGCGTTCCAGGCGCTGCGGCGGCGGGCGGAGGAGGAGGTCCTCGACGGCCTCCGGTTCTCCGACCCGAGGCTGCCGGTGGTGGACGACCACGACGGCGCCCTGCTGACGACCGGGGACGGCATGCGGACGATGCTGCTCGACGGCTTCGTCCGGCCCCTGCGCTGGCCGGAGGTGGTGGCGGCGCTGCGGCGGCTGGAGGTCGCCCGGGTGTGCGTCTCCGGCCCGGACAGCCTGTTCGGCCGGGTGGCGGTCACCAGGGAGAACTTCGCGGTGACCCCGGTGAACCCGAGGCTGGCGATGATGCCCCGCCCGGCCCCGGTGGCCTAGCCCGACATGCGACGAGGCCACGGCTCACCGGGTGATGAGCGCGTGGCCTCGTCGCGGGCGTCAGCCGGCGTTCTCGGAAATCCCGGTCAAGGTGTTCCACAACACGGCGGGGGTCTGGAAGGTCTCCGGGGTCAGCGCGTCGTCCCGGAATCGCACCCCGTACGTGTCCTCCAGAGCGCCCAGCAATTGCACGATGCCGAGCGAGTCGAGGCCGAAGTCCAGCAGCGCGACGTCCTCCCGGAGTTTCTCGTCGGCCGGGAGAAAAGGCAGGTGCTGGCGCAGGATCTCCTCGAAACGGTTGTCCCACATGGCGCGCGGATTCCTTTCTCAATCGAATTATCTGGACTTGACGTTATAGCGCGGAAACCTCGATGTCCACGGATTCGACAAAAGAATTTGACAAACATATTCGGACCTGGTGCCCGGAATAATTGTGGCCGGAGGAAACAATGACCGGAGAATGCAGCCCCGCACTCTATGAATTCTTTCTGCGCGGTCTGGCGAAGTCGCCCGGCCGGGCGGCGTTCCGGGCCGGCGCGGACACCTTGACCTACGACCAGGTCCACCGGCTGGCCCTGCTGTGGGGCGGCGCGCTGCCGCGTACGTCACCCGCCGCCGTCGGGGTGCTGGCAGCCAAGGGGACCGTCTCCTACGTCGGGATCCTCGCCGGCCTCTTCGCCGGGGTGACCGTCGTGCCGCTGCAGCCGGACTTCCCGGCCGCGCGCACCAGGCAGATGATCGAGGCGGCCGGGGTGTCGGCGCTCATCGTCGACGAACGCGGGCGGAAGATCGCCGAGGAGCTGCTGGGCGAGGGGGTGGACGTCGCCGTCCTCGCACCCGACACCGACCCGATCGACCCCGGGCTCGCCCTCCCGCGGCCCCGGCCGGTCGAGGCCGGCGACATCGCGTACGTGCTGTTCACCTCGGGCTCCACCGGGACGCCCAAGGGCGTGCCGATCACCCACGGCAACACCGCCCACTATTTCCGGTTCCTGGCCGGACGGTACGACTTCACCGGCGACGACGTCTTCTCCCAGACGTTCGACCTGACCTTCGACTGCGCCATGTTCGACCTGTTCTGCGCCTGGGGAGCCGGGGCGACGTCCGTGGCGGTGCCGCCGCACGCGTACCGGAACCTGCCGCGCTTCCTCGCCGAGCAGGGGATCACGGTGTGGTTCTCCACCCCCAGCGCGATCTCGATGGTGCGCAGGACGGGTGGTCTCGGCGGAGCCGCCATGCCGTTCCTGCGCTGGAGCTTCTTCGCCGGAGAGGCGCTGAAGGTCGCGGACGCCACCGACTGGCAGCGGGCCGCCCCCGCCTCCGTCCTGGAGAACCTGTACGGCCCGACCGAGCTGACCATCACCATCGTCGGTCACCGCTGGTCCCAGGAGACCTCGCCCGGGCTGGGCGTCAACGGCCTGTCGCCGATCGGGTTCGTCAACGACGGCCACGACCACCTGCTGCTCGACGACGAGGGACGGCCGACCGGCACCGAGGGCGAGCTGTGGATCACCGGCCCGCAGACCACCCCCGGATACCTCGACCCCGAGCACGACCACGGCCGGTTCGTCGAGCGCGAGGGCCGCGTCTGGTACAACACCGGTGACCGGGTCCGGCGCGCGGCCAACGGCGAGCTCGTCTACCTCGGCCGGGGCGACGCCCAGGTCCAGGTGCAGGGCTGGCGCGTCGAGCTGGCCGAGATCGACCACGCGGTACGCGGCTGCGACGGCGTCGAGGACGCGGTGACGGTGAGCACCACGGCCGACGACGCCACCGCGCTCGTCGTCTTCTACACCGGAGTCCCCGCGCCGCCGGCCCGCTTCGCCGCCCAGCTCCGCAGGACGCTGCCGGCGGGCCTCATTCCCCGGCACTACCACCACCTGGACGAGCTGCCCCTGAACCCCAACCGCAAGGTCGACCGGGCCGGCCTGCGGGCCCGGGCCACGGAGCTGGTCGGCTGAGCTGCTGGGCTCAGCTGCTCCGCTGAGTGAGGGGCGCCGGCCGGGCGGGCCCAGCGGCGGGTGAGCGGGGCGGAGCTCAGCGGCGCCGCATCCCGCGGCGCAGTGAGAAGATCATGTCCTCGCGCATCTTCTTCGTGATCTCGGCGTGCGCGATCACGGACGCGCCGTGGAAGGTCCCCGGATACAGCACGAGCTCCGTCGCGACCCCCGCCTGGACGAGCCGCTGGGCGTACTCGATGCCCTCGTCGCGCAGCGGGTCGAACTCGCACACCACCACCAGCGCCGGAGGCAGCCCGGTGAGGTCGCCGGCGCGCATGGGCGCGGCGTAGGGGGACACGTCCGGTCCGCCCGGAGCCGGGCCGTCCTTGAGGTAGTACCGCCACATGGCCTCGTTGTTGCGGCTGTTCCAGCTGGGAGTGTCGACGAAGTCCCGCACGGACCGCGTCGTCATCCGGTCGTCCAGCACCGGCACGTCCAGGAACTGGAAGCAGATCTCCGGGCCGCCGCGGTCGCGGGCCAGGAGGGAGACCGCCGCGGAGAGGTTCCCGCCGGCGCTGTCACCGCCGACCGCGATCCGCTCGGGGTCCACGCCGAGCTCCCCGGCCGCGGAGTGCAACCACGTCAGCGACGCGTACGTGTCCTCCAGTGCCCCGGGGAACGGGGTGTCGGGGGAGAGCCGGTAGTCGACCGACACCACGACGGCGCCGGCCCGGTCGGCGATCTCCGTGCACCGGGCGTCGAACACCACTAAGTCCGAGGCGACGAATCCGCCTCCGTGGAGGTAGAGGAGCGCCGGCCGGGGCCGGTCGGCGGCGGGCGGCCGGTAGAGGCGTACCTTCACCGGGGGCGCGCCCTCGGGGCCGGGGATCTCGCGATCGCTGATGTCCACGGCCTGCTCGGGCGTGTAGTGCGGGAGCTTCTCGTGGAACGCCTGCTCTTCCTCTGGGGTGAGGGTGATCTCCCGGTTGACGACCTGGGAGAGTTCGACGTCGGGGATCATCGACGCCCATGGCGCGAGCTCTGAGTCGAGGTTGTAGCGCATGAGATCATCCTCCGCGCCGGGGCGGCGCCGGGTCATCCGCCGAATGGCCGCCGCCGGGCGGGTCCGCCCGGCCGAACGGCGGTGTTCATTTGGGCAGCGTCTATTGCGCGGTGGCGCCGCCGTCGATGGCCAGTGCCGCGCCGGTGATGAAGGCCGCGTCGTCGCTGAGGAGGAACGCGACGAGCGCGGCGATCTCCTCGGGATGCGCCGCCCGTCCCGAGGGGTTGGGCACCCGGGTCTCCAGCGGCCCGTCCAGCGGCGCTCCCAGCAGGTTGCGGAGCAGCGGGGTGTCGACGTTGCCGGTGACCAGCGCGTTCACCCGTACACCCCGCTCGGCGTTCTCCAGGGCGACGGCCCTGGTCAGCCCGACCACACCGTGCTTGGCGGCCACGTACGGCGCCGCGCCCGGGATCCCGGCGCAGCCGTAGGTGGAGGCGTTGGTCACGATCGAGCCCCCGCCGGCGGCCAGGATCGCCGGGACCTGGTGCTTGAGGCCGTAGAAGACGCTGGTGAGGTTCTGCTCCAGGTCCGCCCGCCAGTGGGCCTCGTCCACGTCGGACACCAGCCCCGTCCCGTTCACGCCGCCGACGTTGTTGAACGCCCCGTCCAGCCGGCCGAACTCCGTGACCGCCGAGCGCACCACCCGTTCGGCGTCGGCCTCCACCGTGACGTCGGCCGGGACGAACAGCGCCCGGCCGCCCTTCGCCTGGATGTCGGCCGCCACCTGCGCGCCGACGTCCTCGCGCCGGGCCGCGATCACCACGGCACCGCCGTCGGCGGCGACCCGCTCCGCGACGGCCTTCCCGATGCCGGAAGTCCCTCCTGTGATCACGACGACCTTGGAAGCCAGGTCAGCAGCCACGTCTCATCCTCCGCAAGCTAGTTGTCCGACGGTTCGCGGAACCGGTTGATCTGGTCGATGTGGCGGGCGCGGAACTCGGGGTCGTCGACGCCGAGACCGGGCCGCGGCGCCAGGCACAGGACCCCGACCTTGCCGCTGTGGGCGTTCGCGTGGACGCGGCGGGTCGCCACCCCGACCTCGTCGAGGTCGTATACGGCGGACAGGGTGGGGTGGATTGCCCCCTTGGCGATGAGGCGGTTGGCCTCCCAGGCCTCCCGGTAGTTCGCGAAGTGGGTGCCGACGATCCGCTTCAGCGCCATCCACAGGTAGCGGTTGTCGTACTGGTGCTGGTAGCCGGAGGTGGAGGCGCAGGTGACGATAGTGCCGCCGCGGCGGGCCACGTACACGCTCGCGCCCATGGTCTCCCGGCCCGGGTGCTCGAAGACCACGTCGGGGTCGTCGCCGCCGGTCAGCTCCCGGATCCGCGCCCCGAACCGCTTCCACTCCTTGGGGTCGGGGGTCTCCGGGTCCTTCCAGAACCGGAAGCCCTCGTCGGCCCGGTTGATCACCAGCTCCGCGCCCTGGGCCCGGACCAGCTCGGCCTTGTGGTCGCTGGAGACCACGCACACCGGGATCCCCCCGGCGCGCAGGACGAGCTGGGTGGCGTACGAGCCGAGCCCGCCCGCGGCCCCCCAGATCAGCACCACGTCGCCGACCTTGATCTGGGCGCCGTTGCGCGAGATGAGCTGGCGGTAGGCCGTGGAGTGCACCAGGCCGGAGGACGCCGACTCCTCCCAGGTCAGGTGGGCGGGCTTGGGCATGAGCTGGTTCGCCTTGACCAGGCTGAGCTGTGCGAGCCCGCCGTAGTTGGTCTCGTACCCCCAGATGCGCTGGTCGGGGTCGAGCATGCTGTCGTCGTGGCCGTCGGCCGAGGAGAGCTCGACCGACAGGCAGTGCGCCACGACCTTGTCACCGGCCTGCCACCGGTGGACGCCGGGGCCGGTCCTCAGCACGACGCCGGACATGTCCGAACCGAGCACGTGGAAGGGCTGGTCGTGGATCCCGGCCGACGGGACCGCCTTCGCGTAGCGCTTCAGGAAGCCGAACGTGTGCATCGGCTCGAAGATGGCGCTCCACACCGTGTTGTAGTTGATGCTGCTCGCCATCACCGCGACGAGCACCTCGCCCGGGCCGGGCTCCGGCGTGGGGACGTCGGACAGGGTCAGCGACTTCGCGGGATCGCGGTTCTCGGCCGCGATGCCGCCGAACATGTCCACGTCGTCGTGGAGCACGACCGCCGCCCGGTAGCTCTCCGGGATCGGGAGGTTCCTGAGCTGCTCGGCGTCGTACTGCTCGGACAGGAGGACGTCTCTGATTTCCTTCATCGATTCTCCTTGGCGGGAGTTCGAGCGGGTGGGGGTCAAGGGCCGGCGACAGGACGCGCGGCCCGCCGGGTCAGGACGCGCCGAGCTGGTCGTCCAGCGCGGCGAAGAGCTCCTCGTCGGAAAGGTCGTCGAGGTCCCGGTCGGCCTCCTCCGCCGCGCCGTTCACCCCTTCGGCCGCGTGCAGGATGGCCCGGAAGCGGTCGCTGATCTGCGCCCGGTCCCCGGTGGACAGGGCCTGCTCCCGTAGCAGCCGCTCCATCTCGTCGAGCTGGGCGAAGATCGAGCCGGACGGCGTCTCGGGCGCGAGCCTGTCCTGGACGAACCGGGCGAGGGCGATCGGGGTGGGATAGTCGAAGACCAGGGTGGCCGGTAGCTTCAGGCCGGTGGCCCGGCCCAGGCGGTTGCGCAGCTCCACCGCGGTCAGCGAGTCGAACCCGAGCTCGTTGAACGCCCGGTCCGGTTGTACCGGGTCGTCCGAGGTGTGTCCCAGCACCGCCGCGGCCTCCGCGCGTACCAGGGAGACCACCAGGCGCTCCCGCTTGGCCGGCGGCAGCTCCGCGAGCCGCGCCGCGAACGCCGTACCGTCGTCGTCGCCCCCGGTGGCCGCCGGCGCTTCGAGCGCCCGCGTGAACTCGGGAACGGCGCTCACCAGGGGACGCGGCCGCGCCAGCGCGAAGGCGGGCGCGAAGCGCTCCCAGTCGATGTCGGTCACCACCAGGTGGCCTCCGCCGCTGCCGACCAGCTGGCCGATGGCCATCGCCGCGGCGTCGGGCGCCATCGGCCGCAGGCCGCTCCTGCCCAGCTGCTCCCCGGCGTCCTCCATCATCCCGCCGCCGCCCCAACCGCCCCAGGCGATCGAGGAGCCCGCGAGCCCGCGGATCCGCCGGCGCTGCGCCAGCCCGTCGAGGAACGCGTTGGCGGCGGCGTAGGAGGCCTGCCCGCTCGACCCCCACACGGCCGCGCCGGAGGAGAACATCACGAACGCCTCCAGCGGCCGGTCGCCCAGGACCTCGTCCAGGTTGATCGCCCCGATGACCTTGGACCGGGCGTAGCCGGCGAAGTCCTCCAGCGTGGTGTCGGCCACGAGCACGTCGTCGTGCCCGACACCGGCCGCGTGCATCACCGCCGTCAGGTCGGGGATCGACTCCAGCAGATCTCGTACCGCCGCCCGGTCGGCGACGTCGCAGGCGGCCACCGTGACGGCTGCGCCCAGCTCGGTCAGCTCCGCCTCGAGCTCCGCGACGCCCTCAGCGGCGCTTCCGCGTCGGCTGACCAGCACCAGGCGGTCGGCGCCCTCCCGGGCGAGCCACCGCGCCACGTTCGCTCCGACCCCGCTGGTGCCGCCGGTGACCAGCACCGTTCCGTTCGGCCTCCAGCTCCGCGCCCGGTCCGCGCCGCCGTTCGGCGAGCGCACCATGCGGCGTGCCCGTACGACGCCTGAGCGGATCGCCACCTGGTCCTCGCCGCTCGTGCCCGCGAGCACCCCTTGGAGCAGCGCGATATCGTCGGCTCCGGGGGCGGGGGGAAGGTCGACGATGCCGCCCCAGGTGTCCGGGTGGTCCACCGCGAGAACCGCGCCGAGCCCCCAGAGCGCAGTCTGGAACGGACTGACCCTCTCCACAGCCCTGTCTCCGCCGCTTCCCTCTTCGGTTGCGCCGTCTCCGCTGGCGCCGTCTCCGCTGGCGCTGTCTCCGGTGGCGCTGTCCCCAGCCGCTCCGTTTCCAGCCGCTCCGTTTCCGGTCGCTCCGTTTCCGGTGGCCTCGTCCAGGGCGACCGCGCCGGACGTGGTCAGCCACAGGGGCGCGCTCACCTCCGCATCGGCCAGCGCCTGCACCAACGTGACGGTGGCCGCGGCGCCCCGGGACAGCGTCGGGTGCTCCTCGTGCGGCTCGTCGTCGAGCGGCAGGAGACAGAGCACACCGGTCAGTCCAGGCCGGGCCTGCGCACGTATGGCTTCAGCGAGCGCGGCGCGGTCCTCACCGCCGACCACCAGCGGATACACCTGGGCGGCCCGCGCGGACAGACCGTCCAGGACGTCCCGGACGATCCGCGGATCGCCGCCCGCGGCGGGCACGGCCACCAGCCACGCCGTACCGGTGATCCCCGCCGGGCTCGGCGCGCTCACCCCGCGCCACACCAGCTTGTAACGCCAGTCGTCGAGCACGGAGCGCTTGCGCTCCGCGTCCCGCAGGGACGACAGGGCGGGAAGCACGGTCCTGAGCGCGTCCGCGTCCACCTTCAACCGGGTGGCCAGTGCCTCCGTCTCCTCCGACTCCAGCGCCTTCCAGAAACCGTCGTCTTGGGGGCCGTCCGACCCGTGCCCGTGGGACGACGGCTCGAGCCAGTAGTGGTGGTGTTGGAAGGGGTAGGTGGGCAGGTCGGTGGTGGTGGCGTGGGGGATGAGGGTGGTCCAGTTGGGGGTGGTGTTGGT